>JAPSGP010000387.1 GCA_031177445.1 Acidimicrobiia bacterium | reverse complement strand
GATCCCAGCAGTTCTCCCCGCTTAGGCTGATTCGAATGGCAGGACTCCTTGCGGATCCTGAAGGCCCCGTGACGATCATGTTCACGGACATCGAGGGTTCGACCGCCCTGCGCACGCATCTGGGTGACGACGAGGCGGACAGCCTGTTCCGCCAGCACGACGAGATCATCCGGGAGCGGATCGCCGTCCATCAGGGTCACGATGAGCAGGCAGCTCTTGGCGACGGGTTCCTGGCCTCGTTCGCGTCCACGAGGCGCGCCATCTCGTGCGCGATCGAGATCCAGAAGGCCTTCGACAGGTTCAACCAGGCGCGATCCGTCTCGTTGAGGGTGCGCATCGGGCTGAACACCGGCGAAGTCGCGAGAAAGGACGGTCAACTCTCGGGCGAGGCCGTGCACGCCGCCGCCCGTGTGTGCGCTGTCGGCGACGGCGGCGACATCCTCGTTTCCGACGTCACCAGGCAACTCGCGGGCACGGTCGCAGAGGTGACGTTTCGCGATGCGGGCGAGTTCGAGCTGAAGGGTTTCCCGCAGCCGTGGCGACTGTGGCAGGTGGTGTGGGTTCGAGAGACGGCGGTGCTGCCGGAGCAGGTGTTCGTCGGGCGCGAGCAGGAGTTGGCGAAGCTTCGGAACCATCTTCTGCGTACGCTCGAAGGCCATGGCGCGCTGGTGTTCGTCGGCGGCGAACCGGGGGTCGGGAAGACGACGCTCGTCCGAGAACTGATCCGGGAAGCCGAGCAGCGTGGCGCCCTCGCGCTGTTCGGGCGCTGCTACGAATCCGAAGGCAGCATCCCGTACGCACCGTTCGTCGAGATGCTCGAGCAGGCGCTTGCCGTCATGCCGCCGGATCTCGTGCGAGAGGACATGAGCGACGACGCTCCTGAGGTTGCGCGCATGGTCCCGGAGCTGCGCCGCCGGTTCCCCGACATCGGCGAACCGCTGGATCTCCCCCCCGAGCAGCAGCGGCGGTGCTTCTTCAACGCGGTGGGCTCCTTCGTCGCTCGTGGCTCGGCGCGGTTCCCGTTGCTGCTCGTGATCGACGACATCCACTGGGCCGACGAGCCGTCGCTCCTCCTCTCCGAGCACATCGCTTCGCTCCTGCCGGAGCTCCGAGTGCTCTGCGTCGGCACCTATCGCGACGTCGAGCTCGATGTTGCGAGGCCGCTCGTCTCGACCATGGAGCGACTGGCGCGAGCGCGCCACCTCGAACGCCTGCCGGTCAGGCGATTCGATCGTTCGACGGTGGCGGTTATGCTCGAGGCCCTCTCCGGCGTGCCTGCACCCGACGTGGTCGTAGATGCGATCTTCAGCGAGACGGAAGGCAATCCGTTCTTCGTCGAAGAGGTCTACCGGCACCTCGCCGAAGACGGCCGGCTGTTCGACGACGGTGCGTTCCGTGGCGACATCGAGATCGACGAGCTTGATGTGCCAGAGAGCGTCCGGCTGGTGATCGGACGCCGATTGCACCGGTTGGGATCGGACGCGCAACGAGTGCTCGGTGCGGGCGCCGTCGTCGGCCGAGGCTTTCCCTTTCGTCTCCTCGAACAGATCGTCGACGTCGAGCCGGGAGCACTGCTCGACATCGTCGAAGCCGCGGAAACAGCCCGGGTGATCGTCGCCGAAGAGCGCGACGGCGAGGTCCATTACCGCTTCGGCCACGAGCTCATTCGCCGACCTTGCTGTCGAGCCTGTCCGTGCTCCGTCGGCAGCGACTTCACCTGGCGGTGGCCGATGCCATCGAGCGCATCGACCGTCGAGCCCGCTCGGATAGGCCCTCCGAGATTGCCGACCATCTGCTTCAGGCCGGGTCGGCCGCCGACAGAGAGCGCACCCTCGAATACCTCGAGCTGTCCGCGGCGCGCGCGTTCGAGGCCGCGGCCTTCGAGGAGGCACTGCGCGCCGTCGACGATGCGATCGTCACTGTCGACCCTGATGACTCGCTGCGTGTGGCCCGACTGCACGAGTGGCGCGGCAGAGCGGTACGTGCCCTCGGCCGCTTCGAGCAGTGCATCCAGATCTGGGATGGCGTGATCGATCGGTATGCCCAGAACGGACTGCGCGAGGAAGCGGCGGATCTCGCCGCCGAGGTCGGCTATCAGCTCGTCTGGCTCAACCAGTTCGAGGACGCCTTCGCCGCGTACGCCCGGGGGCTGGCCATCGTCGGTGACGAGCCCACACCAACCCGCGCTCGGCTGCTGGGTTTCATCGGCGGGATCACCGGGCTGGCGGGACTCTACGAACCCGGTGTGGAAAACATCGGCAAAGCCGAGGCAATCGCCCGGAAGCTGGGCGATGATCGAACGCTGGGTGAGGTGCTGTGGAACCGCACGATGGCCCGTGCGACTGGCTCCTCCTCGATCTGGCCCCGGGCGCCGCGGCCGGTGGGCTGGGCGTCTACACCGGGACGATCCGCGACCGGGATGGCGGGCTGGGCGCCTTCCTCGCCCAGGAGATGCTGCTTCGCCAACTCAGCCCGCAGGAGGTCGAGCAGTTCGCCGCCATGGTCGAGATGCGGCAGCGGCGGGAAAGCTGCGCATAGAAGTCGAGGTCTTCAGGATGGACGCTTCGGCGGAGCCGGATGACGTGAGCGGGCTCAATCGCCGTCAGTTCCTCGCTGCGGGCGCAGGCGCGCTCGGTGCGGTCGCTTCTGGCGTCCTGCTGGGCCGCCATGTGTGGCCGTTGCTGGACCAGGAGGATCTCATTCCCGGCACCCCTCCGCAGATGACGCTGCGACGTCGCGCGTGGACGACTACGGCTGAGCGTCTCAGGTTCGCCGCCATCGGCGACAACGGCAGCGGCGGCCGCCAGGCGATGGCGGTGGCCACGCGACTCGCCGAGACGTACCGCCAGACACCGTTCGGTCTGGTCGCGCATCTGGGCGACATCTCCTACTACGGGAACCTCGATGAACGCTACGTCGAGGTGTTCGCCCGGCCGATGGCACCTCTCATCGACGCCGGCGTCGGGTTCGAGCTCGCCATCGGCAACCACGACAGTGATCTCCGCCACAGCGACGAGGGGCTGGAGGCGATCGAAGCCGAACTTCGCCTCCTCGGCACGCCGAGCCTCTATTACTCGACGACCCACGGACCAGTCGATTTCTTCTTCCTCGACTCGAGCGTGCCGGGCGTGTTCGGGCCCGGGGCCAAAAAGCAGTGGGAGTGGCTCGACGACAGCCTGGCCAGCTCGACGAGCCAGTGGAAGATCGTCGCTCTGCACCACCCGCTGTACTCATCTGGAGAACATGGCTCCACTGTCGGTGCACGTCGGCGGCTCGAACCGATCCTCGCCCGGCGTCGTGTCGACCTGGTCCTCGCCGGCCACGACCACCACTACGAACGCA
>JAPSGP010000116.1 GCA_031177445.1 Acidimicrobiia bacterium | reverse complement strand
CCGCGGACTCGGGCCCGTACAGCGCGTCGGCGCGGCGAGCCGCCTCGGCCGACCGCCGTTCCCATCGGTGGCGCTCCTGGAGCAGCGGCTGCAGCCGCCTCGACCAGCTGCCCGGCACCTCTTCCTTGTCGACCTGCAGGTCGCGCGACAGCGGGCCGTCGATCGACGGCCGCAACCTCGCCGTCACGACCGTCGGTACGGCGGCGCAGCTGGCCTCGAGCAGTGGGAGCGCGTCGCTGGCGATCTCATCGCCGGCGAAGTCGGGTGTCCACACGTGGACGACCCACTCACCGCGCCGGGCGGCGTGCTCGTCGGTGACCACGGTGACCCGGTGATGCCCGAGCACCGCCGGCGGCACGAGCTCGTCGTTCCCGACGATCTCGACGCGCAGTTCCGGATCCGCGTCGAGGAGCTCCAGGAGCGACGCCGCCACGGCGCCGAGCACCATCGGGGACGATCCTGCGCTGCCGACGCTCCACCCGACGAGCCGCTGGCCCCTTCCTTCGGTGTGGTCCCGCAGGCGCCGGAGATCGAGCGCCCGGGCGTGCGTCAGCAGCGTCGGCAGCAGTTGGGCGCGCCGGGTGGCGCGGCCGGCGGCGGTGTGCACCGCCGGGGCGGCCGAGGTGACCGCATCAGCCGCCTCGACCAGGCGCGCCGCCGTGGGCGTGAGCGCGGGCTGCGCCTTCGCGCCCGTTCCCGCGAGGTCGTGCACATCGAGATCGACGACGACTCGCGGCCTCGTCCCGACACGCGACGTCGCGAGCTCGGCCGGAAGCTCGGAACGCACCGTCGCGTCGACCCAGACGATGTCGGCACTCCCCTCTACCTCGAGAGCGGCCCGCCGGATCGGGACGACCGCCACCTCCATCCCGCAGGCGAAGAGGTGCTCGATCAGGCCATCGACGCGCGCGTTCGCCCGCTGGCCGCCAGTGATCACGGTCACGGTTCCGGCGCCGGCGCGGGCACGGTGCAGGGCTCGGCTCTCGACGCCCGGTGACCACGTGTGGATGGGCCCTTCGAGCCGGTCCGCGGCCGCGATCGGGTGGGGCCCGGCACAGAGCCGCCGGATCAAGGACGCGAGGGTGGCCGGATCGATCCGGCGTCCGATGCGGGCGCGCACGCGACCCGACGCCCGCCCACGGCGCCATGACACGAGCTCGCTGGTGGCGGCGACGTCGGCGAGGGACTCGATCACCACCAAGGTGCGCTTCGCGCTCGACGACGACGCCACCATCTCGTGGGCACCAGGGTCGAGCACCACGACGACGTCGGGCGCGAGGGCACGCAGGGACTCCTCGACCGGGAGGCAGGGCCGGGTGAGATGGAGGCCCTCGGCCGGCTCGGCCATCGCCAGCCGCGCCTCGACGTCGCTGCGAACCAGGCCGTTCACGAGGGCCCGTGCCCAGTCGGCGGTCTCGTCGTCGGGCTCGGTGGCGAGGAAGACCACGACCGGCCGCCACGGGAACGGGGGCCGGCCCGCAGGTGACGCCGGGAGCACGGGGTCCGGGGCTTGCCACGGGTCGTGTGCATGCGCGCCCGGATCGACCAACAGCGCGCCGTCGCCGACCTCGATCTCGTCGTCGACGACGTCGTAGGGAACTCCGGGCCGGAGCAGCGCGACGCCTCGAAGACGCCCGGTCCGAGTCTCCGCCGCGACCGCGAGGGGTGCGCAGGCCATCCGCTCGGCGTGGACCCGAAAGCTCGTACCCGGAGGCAGCTCGCTCGATTCGGCGAGGACCCCGGCAACCCCTGCCGGGGCATCGGCGAGCTGGTGCAGCAACCGCTCGCGGGCGACGCCGTCCACGACCCAGCCTTCGGGAACCACGAGCGCGGGGGCGTCCGGGCTGCGGTGCTCGGCCGCAGCCACGGCCGTGTCGGCCGACGTGTCGGTCATGGCTCACCCCGCGGTGGTCGAGTTGCCGTCAAGCGTCGCCGGCGCACGGTCTCGCGCAGGGCGACGACCTGTGCACGCGCGCGGGCCAGGACCTCGCCGTCGATCGGTGGCCGGAACCAGCCCCGACGGATCCCGTCGGCGACGATCACCGGAACGACCTCGCATCGGAGGGCACCCGAGCTCCAAACCTCCTGCGCGAGCGCGACCAGCGGGTTGCCGATGTCGACGTCGGGCGTGACGTGATGACGCAGGGTGGGCTCGAGATGCTCGCGAGCCGAGTGCTCGACGGCTTCGTCGAGCCGGGGGAGCCCGAGATGACCTGCGATCGCGGCGAGGGTTCCGTGCAGATCCGTGAAGAAGTCGTCGAGCCGGACCACGAGGTGGCCGGGGTCGGCACTCGACGCCGCGAACAGGTACCGCAGCCATAGCAGCGACGCCTGCGGCGCCTCGATGCCGTTGCGGGCGAAGAGTGATCGTGCCACCTCTGAAGGGTCGCGCACGACGACGATCGTGGCCGCGATCGGTGTCACGGTGCGCCAGAACGGCAAGAGGAGCGAGAGCCGTGGGTCCTTCCATCCGACGACGACTCGTGTTCGGTCAGAGTCGGATCGCGACCGGGTGAAGGAGTCGGCGAGGATCACCGACGCCTGGGCACGGAAGTCGTCGAGGGCGGCGTCGTGCTCCCACCCGTCGTCCAGCACGGGGGGCTGGTCCCAGGAGCCGCTCAGATGCGCGAGCAGCTTGTCGTTCAGCTCCTTGATCAGACGGTTCTCCCAGTAGCCCGCGGGGTTGTCACGACCGGGTTGCAGGAGGAGGTCGGGATCGCCGAGCGAGACCCCGAGGAGCTGCAGCATGCGGGCGGCGACCGAGGTGCCGCTGCGGTGCATGCCCATGACGCACACGGTCGTGGTCCCCCCGGCCTCGTACCCCATCGGCCTCAATTGTGGGGCGTCCACGCCGGGCGTGCCCACACGTCGGTCGAATCGATCGGGGGCATTCAACCGCACCAATGCGTGCCGCCGCATGCCATCGTGTCCTGCGGCCTCCCTAGGATTCGACGATGGGGGATGCGAGCTTCGACCCGCAGCGGTTCTTCGACTCGTTTCCACGGTTCGTCGAGACGAGCGAGACCGGGCCCTGGCGGGAGCGCCTCAATGCCCGATATTTCGCCCTCGTCCACACCCATCGCGAGCTGCTGCGCGGGGCCCGCGTGCTCGATCTCGCCAGCCACGACGGGAGGTTCTCGTTCGCGGCATTGCAGAACGGTGCCAGCCGGGTCGTCGGCATCGAGCACTCTGCCGCCCTGATCGACAAGACCTACGAGAACCTCCAGCACTACGGCGTTCCCCGTGACCGGTACGACTTCGTGCTCGGCGACCTGTTCACCAACATCGAACGAGTGGGCCGCTGCGGCGTCGTGTTCTGCTTCGGCATCCTGTACCACATCAACAATCACATGCTCCTGTTCTCGAAGATCGCGGCGCTCGAACCGCAATACCTGATCCTCGATTCGAGGATCTCGCAGCTCGACGGGTCGGTGATCGAGGTGCGAAGCCCCCTCGGGGCGAGCCCACCGCCGCTGGGCGGGGACATCGAGAGCCAACCGAGCCGGGCGGCGCTCGAGGCGATGCTCTCGTACTTCGGCTGGAAGTTCGAGTACTTCGATTGGTCCGGCTCGGGGCTGGCGGCAGCGAAGCACCTCTCGGACTACCGGGCCGGGTCGCGCGTGAGCCTCCTGGTGACCTGCAACGAGCAGCGGACACCGCTGGAGGTGCGCGAGCGAGCGGTCCAGGCGGTGTTGGACCAGCAGCAGGATCGTCAAACCCAGTGGCTCACGATCAAGGACGTCGCGTCCCGCTTCGGGCTCGTCCCTCAGGCGCTGCGGTTCTGGGTGCGGCAAATCGAGACGGAACCGACGCCGGGCGCGGGCCGAAAGGAATGAGCACGACGAGACGCACGCTCGTGCTCGTGCTGCCGGCGGTGGTCGCAGCATCGTTGATCCTCGGGTGGGAGCGCGGCATCGGCCGGCCCTGAGGGCCGGGCTCGACCCGACATCGTGGTCATCCTCACCGACGACCAGCGGTGGGACTCGGTCGATCAGATGCCCCGGCTCGATCGCGCGCCCGACTGGGCCCGTTTCTCGAACGCGTTCGTTGCCGAGCCGGTGTGCTGTCCGTCGCGGGCCACGATCCTCACCGGTCGATATCCGCATCACACCGGTGTCGAAACGCTTCGTGACGGAGAGGACCTGGACGAGTCCCGGACGCTCGCCACCATGCTCGACGGCGCCGGGTACCGCACCGGCCTGTTCGGCCGGTACCTCAACGAGTTCCCGTTCGGCGGGCGGCTCTACGTGCCTCCAGGATGGGATCGGTTCGTCGTCTTCCAGGGCGGGTTGAAGTACTACGACTTCGGGTTGAGCGTCGACGCCCGTCGCCCGGTCTCTCACGGTGGACCGGAGGAGTACTCGACCGACGTGCTCACCAGGACGGGCCGGGCGTTCATCCGGAGCACCGAGCCCGACGAGCCATTGCTCCTCTACCTCGGGCTCAACGCGCCGCACGTCGACGAGAACTCCGCTGACGAGCAACATCGACCCCCTGCCCACCATCCTCGACTGAACCGGGGCGCGGGCGCCGGCCGGCTTCCTCGACGGTTCATCGTTCGCGCGGCAACTGCGCGGCGCGCCGGCCCGACGCCAGCCTCGGGAGGTTCTCTTGCAGGGCTGTCGGACGGGTGTGAACAGCGATCGTGTCTGTGGCGGCTACCGCGGCGACATGGGGCGCAACTGGGAACTGCGCACCGAGCAGTACAAGTACGTCGAGTACCCCGACGGATTCGTGCAGTTGTTCGACCTGTCCGTCGATCCATGGGAGGTGACGAACCTGGCCACCGATGCCGCGCACGCGCCGGTACTCGCGGATCTTCATCGCGCACGCGAATAACGGACGCCGGCGGCTGGCTGACGCTCAGGCGGGCGGCGCTTCGGGTGGTGGCTCAGGTGGCGCGGTCTCCGGCGGCGCGGTCTCGGGCGGTGGCGCGGTCTCGGGCGGTGGTGCCGGCGCCGTGAGCGTCGAGCAGTCGAAGGCGTCGACGCGTCCGCCGACGGCATCCCGGACCTTCTCGGCCTCGGCGACGTCCTGCGACAACAACTGGATCACCAGATTTCCTCTGACGACCGACACGACGAGCGCGCCCGCTTCCGGTGTCGCGCCCGAGCAGCCGTATGCGTGGGCGATGTTCTGTGCGTAGGTCACAGCACGAGCGTTCCTGTAGTGAACCAAGTTCATGGTCCCGGCGGGGTTCGTGCACGAACCTTGACTGACGACCGCGGATCGACCGGGGACGTCGATCGCGAGGTCGCTGCAGCCGAGCCCCGCCTGCTCGATGCGATTCGCAGCCCGGATGACGACCGCGTTCCGATTCTCGTCCGCCGCGTCGCGATTCGTCAGCACGGCCACGAACGAAAGGACGAGCAGCGTCGCCCCGCTGCCCATGAGCACGGCCGCGAGCGCGTACATCGCGCGCTGCTTCTTCGCGCGGCTCCAGCCGCGGCGCGACTCCACCTCGCCTTGTGCCTTCCATCCGATTCGTGCCTGGGCCAAGGTCACCCCTGGGCGTGCGTGCACAGACATTCAACTCTGCGATCTCCCGGTCGGGTGTGCACCTGTCCGAACGGCGTCAGGAATCGCCTCCACGATCCCTCGGGGACCGCAGCCGTTTCAGGTACTCGCCGACCAGCGACGCGTACGACATCCCTTGAGAGTGCGAGCCCTCGGCGGGCTGCGTGTCCGACGCGTTCCAGCTCAGTGCCGGGCGTGCCTCTGCGCTTTGCTCGTCGGCATCGGGTTCAGTCCCACGGGGGGAGCCGGGCACCGATTCCCGGCCGATGTCGTTCCCGGCTCCTCGCGGGGTTGCCGTCGCACGGGGCGCGAACGTGAGTGGCAGACGCGGCTGCTCGTCCTCGTCGGGTGCGGTCTCGCCGGAAGCGACCGTGTCGCGAACGGTCTGCAAGGTGATGCTGGCGGCCGACGGCGGAAGGTGCAGCCCCTGCAGCTCGTCTGCGAACACGGGCGGGGGATCGCCTGGCTGACGGCTGAACCGGCTGACCAAGGTTCGCCGTTCGGCATCGGCCTGATCGCCCGCCTTCGCGACGTCGGGCCACGACAGGTCCGAATCGGGGCGAGGTGCGCTTCTTCGGCCCATGCCGCGCGCGCGCTGGAACACCAGCGCGCCCGAACCCAGCAGCGCCAATCCGAGTATGGCCGCGATGGGGGCCCTGCTAACTGCGAGGAGCATGTGCGCGCGTCATCCTACGTGCACATGGAGCCACCGTTGCCTCGCACGCCCCGCGCGCGACGACCAACGAACGCCGGAGTGACTTTGAACCCGGACTGACCTCCGAGCGATGCTGAGGCCATGAGTACGCCTCAGCTCTCGATCATGCTGCGAACGTTCTCGCCCGAGGACCCGGGCGGATGGAAGCCGGTGCTCGACCTCGCCCGGGCAGCCGATGCCGCGGGAGTCGACCGGCTGCTTGTCTCCGACCATGTGGTGTTCGGCGAGAACCTCGAGGCCTACGGCCGCGCGGAGTCGGGGGGAGTCGAGGGAGGTCGACAGCCGACCGGTCCGGACGGGCACTGGTTGGAGCCGTTGACCACCTTGTCGGTCGTCGCCGGGCTCACGTCGCGCATCCGTCTCGGTACGAACATCCTCATCGCCGCGCTCCGACGGCCGGTCGTGCTGGCGAAGACGGCCGCCACCCTCGATGTCCTCTCCGGCGGGCGCCTCGATCTCGGTGTCGGCATCGGTTGGCAGCGCGAGGAGTACGAGGCGGCGGGGCTCGACTTCGCGAACCGCGGTCGCCTGCTCGACGCCTCGCTCGATGTTTGCCAGGCGCTCTGGCGCGACCAGCGCGTCAGCGTCGACTCTTCTGAGCTCAGCTTCGACGCGATCCACATGATGCCGAAGCCGCTCCAGCCCGACGGGGTGCCGATCTGGGTGAGCGGCAGGATCAACGACCGCGTCGTCGAGCGTCTGGCGCGCTTCGGCCGAGGCTGGATCCCGTGGGGTGACGACGCGGTGGATCTGACCGAGAGCATCCCGCGAATGGTGGACGCACTTGCGCGGGCGGGCCGCGACGCGACCGGGCTCCAGGTCGCGGGCACGCTTCCGCTCGCGCGGCGCGAGGACAAAAGCCCGGACCTCAGCGCCACGATGGCGCGCCTCGCGCCACTGGTCGATGCCGGGGTGACCGACTTTCGTGCCCACCTGCGCATCCCCGATTCCTATGACGGGGCCGCCGAACATCTCCACGAAGTCGTCGTTGCGTTCCGGGCGGCGACCGGCCGATGACCGCAGCTGCTCCACACGACCACATCGAGCTGCGAGCGGTCGCCGAGCGGTATGCCAGTGGGATCGACCGGCGCGACTCCGAGCTGTTCATCTCTGCGTTCCATCCCGACGGGCGACTGGCGATCCACGACCCGGGAGAGTCGGACGAGCCCGCCAACGTCGTCGCCGGCCACGAGGCGCTGCGCACTCTGACGGAACGGATCGCCAGGTACGAGCGGACCTTCCATCTTCTCGGCAACGCCCGCTACGACGTGGACGGCGATTCGGCGACCGGCGAGGTGTATTGCGTCGCGCACCATCTGACCCGCGAGGGCGACGCCACCGACTACGTGATGTACATCCGTTACCAGGATCGCTACCGGCGCGCCGACGACGGGTCGTGGCGGATCAGCGAGCGGCGCGTCTTGGTCGACTGGACCGACTCGCAGCTCGTGCAGCCGCGCCCATGACGAAGCCCCTCGCCGGCCAGCACGCGCTCGTGATCGGCGGTGGGAGCGGCATCGGCTTCGCGACCGCGCGGGCGCTCGCGCGCGACGGCGCGATCGTGACGATCGCGGGCCGGACCGAGGAGACGCTGCGGGCCGCGGTCGGAACGCTCGGACAGGATGGTGTCGCGGTGTCGTGGTTCGTTGTCGACGCGCTGGTCGGCGCCGACGTGCGGGGGGCGGTCGAGGCGGCATCGGACTATCAACGGCAGCTGCAGATCGCGGTCGTAATCCCCGGCGGAGGTTCGATCCGCCCCGTCCTGCTGTACGACGACGACGCCTTCGGCGCCGAAATCGACCGGAACGTCAGGCCGGTGTTCCTCGCGC
>JAPSGP010000386.1 GCA_031177445.1 Acidimicrobiia bacterium | reverse complement strand
GGGTGCGGCCGTTGTCGTGGCGCAGCACCTTCTTGAGATCGAGGTACTGGCGCTGCAGCCCCGGGACCCGGTACATGGCGTCGACCTCCTTCGTCCACCGCGTGTCCCGGTACCAGCGGCGCAGGAGCCGCGAGACGAAGGTCTCGGGCGCGAACGCCACCACGTCGTCGGGCGCGACCAGCGACCCGAACAGCAGGGCGCCGTAGGCGCCGGCCGAGTTGCCGACAAAGATCACCGGGTTCCGCCCGGCCAAGAGGGCGCGGAGGCCGTCGGCCACCTCGGGGATGGTCGCGCCCAGACCTCTCACCCCGCGCTGGTAGAAGACCTGGTCGAGATCGCGGATGAACACCTTGCCGCACGGCACGTCGTGCAGCAGCGTGAAGAACTCGAAGTGGGGCATGCCCATGTGGTTGAGCAGCCCGCCGAAGCAGACGAGGGCCGCGCCGTGCTCGCCGAGATCGGCGATGTAGCCGACCTGCTCGTCCTCGAGCAGCTCCTCGAATGGGCGGCCGAGGCCCTGACTCTCGGGGTCGGGCACCGGCCCCGGACGCCCCGTCAGCCTGCGCCGAGGCGAGCTTCGAGCGCCTCGAGCTCCTCCCACAGCGCCGCCGGGAGGCGGTCGCCCAGCGATTCGAAGTGCGACCGGATCAGCGGCAGCTCCGTGTGCCATTCGTCGGCGTCGACCCCGATGGCCGCGGCCACGCCCGCCCGGTCGAGGTCGAGCCCGTCGAGATCGAGATCGGCGAGGCGGGGCACGCCGCCGATGGGGGTGGCGTCGGCGTCGACCGTGGCATCGCAGCGCTCGAACACCCATTTCAGGACGCGCGAGTTCTCGCCGAACCCCGGCCACAGGAACTTCCCGTCAGCATCCTTGCGGAACCAGTTGACGCCGAAGATCCGCGGCAGCTTCGACTCGTCGGCGCCGGCGAGGCTCAGCCAGTGCGAGAAGTAGTCGGCCATGTGGTAGCCGCAGAACGGGAGCATGGCGAAGGGGTCGCGCCGGAGCTCGCCCAGCCCACCGACCGCGGCGGCTGTCTTCTCGGAGCCCATGGTCGCACCCACGAACACGCCGTGGCGCCAGTCGTTGGCCTCGAACACCAGCGGCACGGTGGTCGCGCGGCGCCCGCCGAACAGGAAGGCCGAGATCGGCACGCCCCGCACGTCCTCCCATTCGGGGGCGATCACGGGGCACTGTCCCGCGGGGACGCAGAACCGCGAGTTGGGGTGCGCCGCCGGCGTGTCCGATTCCGGCGTCCACTTGTTGCCCCGCCAATCGGTGCAATGCGCCGGCGCCTCGGGCGTCATCCCTTCCCACCACACGTCACCCTGGTCGGTGAGCGCGGTGTTGGTGAACACCGTGTTCTCCTGCACGGTGAGCATGGCGTTGGGGTTGGTCTCCATGCTGGTGCCCGGGGCGACCCCGAAGAAGCCGTACTCGGGATTGATCGCGTAGAGGCGCCCGTCGGCGCCGAACTTCATCCAGGCGATGTCGTCGCCGATGGTCTCGGCCTTCCAGCCGGGAATGGTCGGGATGAGCATGGCCAGGTTCGTCTTGCCGCATGCCGACGGGAAGGCGGCGGCGACGTAGCGGACGGCGCCCTGGGGGTTGGTGAGCTTGAGGATCAACATGTGCTCCGCCAGCCAGCCCTCGTCGCGGGCGATGACCGAGGCGATGCGGAGCGCGAAGCACTTCTTTCCCAGCAGCGCGTTGCCGCCGTAGCCGGAGCCGTACGACCAGATCTCGCGCGTCTCCGGGAAGTGCACGATCCACTTCTCGTCGTTGTTGCACGGCCACGGGACATCGTCCTGACCGCGCTCGAGTGGCGCGCCCACCGAGTGCATGCACGGTACGAAGTCGCCGTCGCCGAGGACGTCGAGCGCGGCGTATCCGGCGCGGGTCATGGTGCGCATGCTGACGGCGACGTACGGCGAGTCGGTGATCTCAACCCCGATGTACGACAGGGGTGAGCCGAGTGGCCCCATGCTGAAGGGCACCACGTACATGGTGCGGCCGCGCATCGAGCCGCGGAAGAGCTGTTGCAGCTTGGCCCGCATCTCGGTCGGGTCGCGCCAGTTGTTCGTCGGACCGGCGTCAGCCTCGCGCTCGGAGCAGATGAAGGTGCGGTCCTCGACGCGGGCGACGTCGCCGGGGTCGGAGGCTGCCCAGTACGACCCGGGGCGCAGCTCGGGGTCGAGCTCGGTGAACGTGCCCGCGTCCACCAGCTGCTTGCAGAGCAGCGCGTGCTCGTCGTCGGAGCCGTCGAGCCAGTGGACCGCGTCGGGCTCGCACAGGGCGACCATCTCGTCCACCCAGCGGAGGAGCTTCTCGTTGCGGGTGGGGGGAGCGTTGAGCGCGGTGGCCACTGGTCGTCTCCTTACGAGTCTGGCGAGCTTACCGGCGGCCCTTTCGTGGGGCCCAACCGTGCCGATGCCGCCCACTACGGTTTGCCCCTACATGAGCTGGCTCTCGTGGATCGTGGTGGGCTTCATCGCCGGCGCGTTCGCCAAGGCGGTCACAGGGGTGCGAGGGGCGGGCTGCATCGGGACGATCGTCATCGGCATCGCCGGCGGGATCCTGGGCGGGATCCTGTTCACAGCGGCCGGCGGCGAGGGGATCAACAGCTTCAGCATCTACTCGCTCCTGGTCGCGTTCGTGGGCGCGTCGGTGCTGCTGTTCCTGTACGGGCTCGTCGCCGGGCGCGAGGAGCGGCGCCGGAAGTAGTCGCCCGCTTCTGCCATCTGCACGAGCGCGGCGGCGACGGCGTCAGGCTGCGTGATCATGCAGTCGTGACTGCCGGGAACGTCGAGGCGGACGCAGCCGGGCAGTCGATCCGCGAACTTCGAAGTCACCGGAGCCTCGATCGTGCGGTCCTCGCGGGCCGTGATGTAGCCCGTCGGCAGGCCGAGGGCCAGGAACGCCGACAAGCGTCCCGGCTCCACGAGCGCGTGGGGCGGGTACGGCCGGTGGCGGTCGCGCACGAGCGCCCGCTGCTCGTCGGTGCCGTCTTGGATGTTGGCGTCCAGGATGAGGGCGGGATCGGTCTGCGCGGCGCCGTCGGCACCGATCGTCACCGCACGGGCGATCCAGGGGCTCTGCGGAACGGCATCGAGGAGCGATTCACCGTCGGCGGTCACCACGGCCGCGATCCACACGACCCGCCGGATTCGCTCGGGAACGAGCTCGGCCACGCGGGGCACGATCACACCGCCCATCGAGTGACCGACCAGCACGACGTCCTCGAGCGCCTCGAACATGATGACGTTGACGATGTCGGTCACGAACGTCTCGAAGCTCACGGTCGAGACGTCGAGATGCGATCGCTCTCCGAAACCCGTGAGTGTCGGCGTGTACACCTCG
>JAPSGP010000385.1 GCA_031177445.1 Acidimicrobiia bacterium | reverse complement strand
GCGCCGCCATGGTCACCACCCTCGACGCCGAGCACCTCGGCATCGGCTACGACGATGGCGACTTCCTGCGTGGTGGCAACGACGACGTCGACGCGGTCGCCCGCCGCGAGCTCGCCGTTCACGGCCCGCGCCGGGTCGATCGGGATGCTCATCGCGCGCTTGCCCGACGGCGCGGCCGCGGGTCGGAGCGCGCTGCGAGGCACGAGCTCGCCTGCGGCGACCCGGCTCGTCACCACCGACCCTTCCACGCTCGCCAGATCACGATGGTGGAGCGCAGTGTCGAGGAGCGCGCCGTCCATGCTCACGGGGGAGAAGCGGAGGTCGGAGGCGCGTATCGCAGTCCCGGGTGCGAGGTCGCGCGCCGCTACCGCCACCTCGACGCGGTCATCGGCGGCACGGAGGAGCCCCAGCGTGAGCACCATGCCGAGCAGGCCGGCGACGATCATCACGACATGCCCCGCGGACACGCGGCCCAGGAGGCCCCGGCGGACCGTCCCTGGCCGGCTGCGGCCGTTCGCCGGCGAGGTCGCCGATGCGGGCTTGCCGTACGTGGGTGTCCTGGTCGCCACCGCCGCCCTCTTCCCCCGAGATGGTCGATCGGTCGTGAATAGTGCAGAAGTGCGAGAGCTTGTTCAAGTCACCCCTCTCGGTAATCGGGAGAATGCCTGAGTTTGCCTCAGTCTGTCAATGGTCGCTTTTCAGCGCCCCACGTTGGGCTAACATGAGGCGATGCCCGCACCGGCGCCCGAACCCCGCCCGTCCGACTTCCCTCCGGTCCTCACCACTGCGCTCGCCGCCGAGCTGCTCCAGGTCCACGTCGAGTACCTCCGCAAGCTCGTTCGCGAGGGCAAGGTGCCGTGCCACCGGTTTCCCGGCGGCCGCGAGATGCGCTTCCTCACCAACGAGCTGCTCGATTGGCTGGCGGCGCAGCCGGGCGAGGATCAGTCGACGTCGACGGTGCGATTCCCCGAGGAACAGGACGAGAACGTCTAGCGCGGTTCGTCGCGCATCCACGCGATCCAGGACAGGGGCACGTACACGTCGGCACCGTGCCCGCGGAGCTGCACCTGATCACGACCGACGAACACGCAACCCGTGAGCCGCTCACCGCCTGCGCTCGAACCGACGGTCACCTCGTTCCCGGCCACTTCGTGTTCGAGCAATCGGGCGCGAAACGTGCGCGAGGCGGGCTCGCCATGGCAGCCCCCGGCGGTGGCACGCTTCACCACGCGCACGACGAGCGCCGTGCCCGTCACGCGCACATCCACCGCGCCGGCGGCGGTCCGGAGTTGGAAGTAGTCCTCGCCGACCGCGACCATCGTCCCGGTGAAGGTGGTGTCGACCAGCTCGACCGCGACCGCGTCGCCGCGGTGCATGAGCTCGCGGCAGACATCGAGCAGTGTGCGACGGTGCGCCCAATGCTGCTCCGCCGCCCGGATGTACTCCTCTTCTTCCAGCCGCCACTGCTCGCGCAGCTCGGCAGCCGAGGTTCCGAGGTCGGGATCACCTGATAGGTCGTCGTAGTCGCCGATCACAGCAGGCGCGGCTCCGGGGCACGGTGGGGCGGGCACCGTACCCCGGAGCGGATCGGGCGCAGGTTCGCGCGCGGGCGCGACCTCGGCTCACGACGCCAGGATGGCCTCGACTTCGATCTCGAGACGGATCCTCTTGCTCACGAGCCAGCCGCCCGCCTCGAGGGCAACGTTCCAGTTGATGCCCCAGTCCTCGCGATCGACCTCGGTGGTGGCGGAGAAGCCGGCACGCTGGCCGCCCCACGGATCGGACGCCACGCCGGTGTACTCCACATCGAGGACGACCGGCCGAGTGGCGTCCTTGATCGTGAGGTTTCCAGTCACCTTCCACTCGTGGCCCTCGCCCTCGACACTGGTGCTGCGGAACCTCATCGTCGGATAGCGAGCGATGTCGAACATCTCGTCCGAGCGGAGGTGGGCGTCGCGTTGCGGATCACGCGAGTCGAGGCTGTCGGTCTTGATCGTGACCTCGACCGATGAGCCCGACGGGTCGTCGGCCACGTGGATGACGCCGTCCACGTCGGTGAACCGACCGCGGACCTTCGACACCATCAGGTGGCGACCGACGAACTCGACCGTGCTGTGCGCGGGATCGATCTTCCAGTCGCCGACCGCCGGGAGCTCGACGCCCGCCACGGGCCGGGTAGGGGTTGCTGTCTGGGTCACGGTCGTACCTCCAGAGATTCAGGGATCGGGGATTACCTTTGTCTCTGCAACAGTTGTACCAACAACCATGTTCCGAGCAACCAAGGCTGCTTCCGCCGCCGGTAGCGTGAGCCGATGGCCCAATCCCCACTGAACGACCAGGAGATGGCCGCCTGGCGCGCATTCCTCCGGGCCCAGGTCACCGTGCTCGGGGCGTTGGAGCGGGAGCTCGAGTCCGAACGGGGCCTGCCGATCGCGTTCTACGACGTGCTCGTCGTGCTGTCCGAAGCCGACGGCGGGCGGCTGCGAATGTCGGAGTTGGCCAAGCGGGTGGTCCTCTCCCGCAGCGGCGTGACCCGGCTCGTGGACCGTATGGAGCGGGAGGGTCTGGTGCAGCGCGAGCAGTGCCCCGCCGACCGCCGTGGCTACGAGACGGTCATCACCGCCGAGGGGCGCGAGGTGCTCCGGAAGGCGTGGCCGGTGCACGCCCGCGGTGTTGCCGAACACTTCGCCCGCCACCTCAGCAAGGAGGAGGCCGACGTCATCGCAGACGCGCTCGGGCGCATGTCGCCCTCGGACTCCGACTCGTGCCCCTGGTCCCCGACCGATGCCCTCGAGGACCGCGCGTCACGGTGACTGCGAAGCACGCGGGCGCGTTCGAGATCGGCACGACGATCAGCTGTCGGGCCATGCAACCCCTTCTCGTCGTTGCGCTGCATACGCAACGCACGCGCCTCGTCGAGGCGTTGCGCGACGCGAGCGAGGACGTGTGAATCCGGCCTGGACGCAGGCGACGAGCAGCGCGTACGCGACCGCGAGACGAGCCTCGTCATCGCCACTCTGGTGCGGCCGGCCGAGAGGCAGAAGGATGTCGCGTTCGTGGATCCATGCCGGCACCAGACACGTTGCGAGCAGTGGAACGTGACGGATATCTCGATCGACGCCGAGGTGCGGCTCGGCGGTACCGGTGGCGGCCGGTTCGGGATCCGGATCGACGGCACCGACGTCCGGGTCTCGGCCGGCGCGGAGCAGCACGGTGGGTCGCAAGGCGACGCGCTCCTGCTCGCCGACGTGCTCTCCGGCCGCGGCCCCGAGATCGGAGAGGTGCTCGACGTCGACTCGACACTCGCGGGGACGCTGTCGCACTTGCGGGCGTTCTTCCGCACGCCCGTGGATTAGCTGCGG
>JAPSGP010000384.1 GCA_031177445.1 Acidimicrobiia bacterium | reverse complement strand
AGCATCCGCGCCGGCGACTCCGTCGCGGTGATCGGATGCGGCGGCGTCGGCCTGAACGTGATCCAGGGCGCCAAGTACGCCGGCGCCGAGCGGATCATCGCCGTCGACATGGTGCCGAACAAGCTCACCCTCGCCGAGCAGTTCGGAGCCACCGACACCGTCAACGCCCGCGAAGGTGACGCGGTCAGCCAGGTCATGGATCTCACCAACCAGCGCGGCGTCGATGTCGCCTTCGAGGTGATCGGTCTCGCACAGACCATCGAGCAGACGATCAACATGGCCCGACGCGGCGGGCAGGCCATCCTGGTCGGCGTGCCCAAGATGGACGTGATGGTCAACGTGCCCGCGTTCTTCGGCGTCGTGCTCATGGAGAAGACGATCAAGGGCTCGTGGTACGGGTCGAGCAACGTGCACACCGACGTCCCCAAGCTCGCCCGCCTCTACTCCGAGGGCCAGCTCAAGCTGGACGAGCTGGTGTCGCGCCGCATCGGCCTCGAGGACGTGAACGAAGCCTTCCGGGCGATGGAACAGGGCGAGGTCGCCCGCTCGGTGATCGTCTACGACGAATCCGCCGGTACCCTGGGCGACCGTGCAGTATCGGCAGCTGGGAGCTAGCGAGCTCGTCGTCTCCGAAGTCGGCTTCGGAGCTTGGACCATCGCCACCGACTGGTGGGGCCGGGTCGACGACAAAACCGGGCTCCTCGGCGCCGCGCTCGACGCCGGCATCACGTTCTTCGACACCGCGCCCGTCTACGGCGACGCCGGGTACGGCGAGACGATCCTCGCCGATCTGCTCGGACCGCGCGACGACGTCGTCATCACCACCAAGTGCGGTTACGACCTCGACGCCCCCCGCATCGCCCCCGGCCACTCCGAGCGCCCCCAGGACTGGCGACCGGAGGCGGTGCGCATGCAGGTGGAGGCGTCGCTCGGGAGGCTGCGACGCGAGCGCATCGACCTGTTGCAGCTGCACAACGTCCGCATCGAGCCGGTGCGCGACGACGACCTCTGGGCCGAGCTGGAAGCGCTCCGCCAGGAGGGCAAGGTGGCCGAGCTCGGCGTCGCGCTCGGGCCCGCGATCGGCTGGGTCGACGAGGGGATCGAGTCGCTCGACCGCCGACCGATCACGTCGCTGCAGACGGTGTTCAATCTCCTCGAGCAGGAGCCGGGCCGCACCTTCGCCCGTCAGCCGTCGGTCACCGAGCAGCGCGCCGGGCTCATCGCGCGGGTCCCGCACGCGTCGGACGTCCTCTCGGGCAAGATCACCCGCGACACCGAGTTCGAGGGCGACGACCATCGCGCGCATCGCAAGCGCGAGAACCTGCTCGACTTGTTCGACAAGGCCGACACGCTCGCGTTCCTGCACGACCCGGAAACTGGCCGAACCGTCGGGCAGGCAGCCGTCGCCGGGATCCTCGCCATCGACGGCTTCGCGACCGTGCTCCCGACCTGCGTCACCGCCGACGAGGTGCGCGAGTACGCAACGGCATCAGAGCGTCCGTTGACGCCCCACGAGCGTGCTCGCGTCGACGAGCTGTGGGCGGCCAACTTCGGGGTCACCGACCGCTACGAGATGCCCCTCAAGTCGAGCACCTGATCGTCCCGAGGAGCTGCCGTGGCCGCGATCAATTCCACCATGCTCCCGCTCGGCACCAGAGCGCCGTCCTTCGCGCTCCCCGACCCCGAGGGAACCGTCCATGCACTCGATGGTGCCGCCAGTGCGCCGGCGACGGTCGTCCTGTTCATCTGCAACCACTGCCCGTACGTGAAGCACATCCGCCGCGAGCTCGCCGCCGTCACCAAGCGCCTCATCGATCGGGGCGCGGCGGTGTTCGCGATCCAGAGCAATGACGTCGACAGCTATCCCGACGATTCCCCCGCCCGCATGGCCGAGGAAGCGCGCACCTTCGGCTACTCCTTCCCCTACCTCTATGACGAGTCCCAGGACATCGCCAAGGCGTACTCGGCCGCGTGCACGCCCGACATCTTCGTCTTCGACCGCGACCTGCGGCTCGTCTACCGAGGGCAGTTCGACGACAGCCGCCCGAGCAACGGGCGGCCCGTGACCGGCGCCGACCTCGAGTCGGCGGTGACCGCGGTCCTCGACGGCCGTCCCGTCGCCGCCGACCAGCGGCCTTCGATCGGCTGCAGCATCAAGTGGAAGCCCGGCAACGAACCCTGAGCCGTCCCTCGGCTCGAAGGTGACCGGGCAGTAGCCTCGGCCCGCATGTCGATGCGACTCCCGGCCGAGCAACGTCGGCGGCAACTCCTCGACGTCGCCTGCGACGTGTTCGCCGCCAGCGGCTTCTACGGCACGTCGATGGACGACATCGCCACCACCGCCGGAGTCACCAAGCCCGTCCTCTACCAGCACTTCCCCTCGAAGCGCGCCCTGTTCGTCGAGCTCCTCCAGGACCTCGGCGGCCAGCTGCTCGATCAGCTCGGCAGGGCGACGAGCCGGGCGTCGACCGGTCGGGAGCGGGTCGAGGAAGGGTTCAGCGCCTACTTCCGGTTCGTCACCAACAACCGTGCCGCCTTCCGGCTGCTGTTCGGCGCGTCCGCCCGCAACGACCCCGAGTTCGCCCAGATCGTCGACGGCGTGCTGCACGATGCCGCCGACGCGATCAGCGTGATGATCGAGATCGACGGCACACCGGAGCACCGCCGGGTCCTGGCGCACGCGCTCGTCGGCATCGCCGAGGCGACGAGCCGGCACGCGCTCACCGATCCGGAGGCGTCGCGCGACGCCGACGAGCTCGCCCGGTGGATCGCCGAGCTCGCCTGGTTCGGACTGCGGGGTGTCCGTCCCGACGCCGTGGCCGAGCGGGCCGCCAGAGCCTCCAGCACGCGGTAGCGTCTCGACAGGAACACGTTCTAGTTTCTGGAATTGCGCCGGTCCGCGAGCCGCTTGGGGGGACCATGGCCATCACCCTGGACGACGTCAACCTCGCCGATCTCGACAACTTCGTCCCCGGCGTGCCGCACGACATGTTCGACGTGCTTCGGCGCGACGCGCCGGTGTGGTTCCACCCGGCGGCGAACGGCGTCGAGGGCTTCTGGTGCATCGTCAAGCACCACGACCTGATGGACCTCAGCCGTGACTACGGGCACGCGTCGTCGTCGCTCGGCGGCATCACCCTGCACGACATGGGGGAAGAAGAGCTCGAGATGCAGCGCATGATGATGCTGCAGATGGACCCCCCGAAGCACACGAAGCTCCGTTTGCTCGTGAACAAGGGCTTCACGCCCCGCATGGTCGGCAAGCTCGAGCAACACATCCGCGACATCGCCGCCGAGATCGTCGATCGCATCTCGGCCCGTGGAGAGTGCGACTTCGTCGTCGACGTGGCCGCCGAGCTCCCGC
>JAPSGP010000115.1 GCA_031177445.1 Acidimicrobiia bacterium | reverse complement strand
CATCACGCGCCTGTCAGCCACCTATCCGCACGAATACGTCGACCAGTCCCGGGCTCGCGTGAACGCGGCGGTCACGGCGTACCGGGCCGGCGGGTCAGTCAACTGCGGTTGCCTCCAACAAGACGAGGAGGTCAGGGGCTGCCAGGCGCGTGATGCCGAGCACGGAGGTCACAAAGCGATTCTCGGTCCCGAAACGTTGCGGCAGACGTGCCCAGTGGTTGAAGAGCTCGTCGACGTCCGTGGTGTACACGTTGAGCCGGACGACGTTGGCGAGAGTCATGTCGGCGAGGGCCAGGAGCGCCTCCAGGTTGTCGAGGGAGAGCTCGAGTTGCGCGGCCATGTCGCCCGGATGCTGGGGGTTACCGTCGGCGTCGACCGCGTCTTGCCCGCTGCAAACGAGCTGTCGCTTGTGTCCTTCGATCAGCTGGGCCTGGTCGAACCCCAACTGCAGGGGCCAAGACCAGGGGTTGACCGCCTTTCGTTCCATGTACACCTCCTACACCAACAGGTGGTGCGATTGATGGCTGTGACGGACTCCTTGCGCGTGTCGATGGCAAGGGGATCGCCCCGGCTTTGTCATTGGTAGTAGAGACACCAACGGAGGCCGGGAGTGATCGGTCTCTTCGGCCGGCGAAGCTCGTGGCCGAGAGGGTTCCCAACGAGCGTCATCGGCCATTCGCTGACGCCGACCGGTCGAGCCGTGGCGTGACTCTGCAGAAGATCTGCAACCAGCGGGTTTGTTCGTCGCGCGCGGGGCGGTCGCGCGACGAACGTGCAGGTCAACTGGTACGCCCCCAGGGACTCGAACCCTGAACCCGCGGATTAAGAGTCCGCTGCTCTAGCCAATTGAGCTAGGGGCGCTCGAGCGGTCCATGCTATCGGTGTGGATGTCGCGATCTCCGGGTCGCATGGGCTGATCGGCACCGCGCTGTCGGTGGGGCTCGAGCGTGCCGGCCACCGCGTGGTTCGACTCGTTCGAGGCAACCCAACTTCGAGCCCTGACGTAGTGGCCTGGGATCCGATGGCGGGCACGATCGACGGCGAAGGCCTCGAGGGCGTGGCCGCGGTGGTGCATCTGGCGGGCGCCGGCATCGGCGCCAAGCGGTGGAGCGCGGAGCGCAAGCGCCTCATCCTCGAGAGCCGTACTCGTGGAACGAGCCTCCTGGCCGGCGCGTTGGCGGGCCTCGACCGCAAGCCCCGCGTGCTCGTCTCGGCGTCCGGGATCGACTACTACGGCGATACCGGCGACCAGCCCGTCACCGAGGATGCGTCGCAAGGCGCGGGCTTCCTGGCCCAGGTGTGCGGCGCATGGGAAGCCGCGACTGCAGCAGCAACGGAAGCCGGCATTCGCGTCGTGAACATGCGCTCGGGCATGGTGCTGGCGCGCCACGGGGGCGCACTGCCGCGCCTCGTCCTCCCGTTCCGGCTCGGGCTCGGTGGTCGCATCGCTTCGGGTCGTCAGTACACGCCGTGGATCACCCTCGACGACGAGGTCGGCGCGATCGTCCATGCCATCGACACCGAGCAGCTCGCCGGGCCGGTCAACTTCGTGGCGCCGAACCAGGTGACGAACAACGAGTTCACCAAAACACTGGGCACGGTGCTGCGACGACCGACGGTGCTGCCGACTCCGTTGCTCCCGCTCAAGATGCGCTATGGCGCCGAGCTCGTCCAGCACCTGCTGGTCGACGGACAACGCGCGATTCCGGCGAAGCTCGAGTCGACGGCCTTCCGGTATGAGCATCCGGTGTTGGAGGGTGCGCTCCGATCGGTTCTCGGCAGACCAGCACGCTGAGCGTGCGCCTCTGGATCGACACCGACGTCGGCACCAATCCCGACGACGCGTTCGCGCTGCTGTGCGCATCGGCGCATCCTGACGTCGAGATCGTCGGCGTCAGCACCGTCGCCGGCGACACCGAGTGGCGGGCTGCCGTCGCCCGCCAGCTCGCGCCGGCACTCGTCGTGTCGGGTGCGCGTCTTGGCCGCGCCGACTTCGACGCCGCGGCGCCGGATGCACTGCTCGCCATCGGGCCGCTGACCAACATCGCCCGTCTCCTCGAAGGCGGGTGCCGGCTGCCGCGGCTCGCGGTCATGGGCGGAGCGATGATTCCGGTCCGCCATCGCGGGGCGGAGCGAACGGTCGAGCACAACTTCGGCTCCGATCCCGCAGCCGCAAGCACCGTGGTGCGGGATGCGGACGCCATCCTGCTCTGCCCGCTCGACGTGACTGCACGCATGCGGCTGACGCCGGCGGACCTCGATCAGGTCCGTGCGAGTGCCCCGCAGCTCGCCGAATGGTGCGAGGACTGGATCGCACAGCAGCGTGCCCACGGGGTAGCCGACGAGGAGGCTGTCATCTGCCTGCACGACCCGCTGGCGCTGCTCGCCCTGCTCGGCGAGCCCGTGGTGACGATCGAGCGAACGCCCGTCGTGAGCGATCACGACGGACGCGTGTCGAAGAAGGACGACGGCCGAACGTGCGACGTCGTCGCCGACGTCGACGCTGCGACTGCGATCGCGCGTGTGCTCGAACTGATCGCGCGCGCCGAACTGCCCGCTCAGTAAGATCGCGCGTCACACCGTGCGCCCGTAGCTCAGTTGGATAGAGCAGCGGACTTCTAATCCGCGGGTCGGGGGTTCGAATCCTCCCGGGCGCGCTGGGCTGGGCATCGTTCAGGCAGTGACGCACCGAATCCGTGCATCGTTGCCTGAACGATGCATGGCAGAGCAGGCTGAGCCCCATGGGGCGGCTCGACGAGGTCGATCTGACGCTCAAGCTGTCGCGTGCCGAGGAAGCGGCGCGGCTGGAAGCGGCGCAGTTCCGCCTCCTCTCCCTTCGCCTCCTTCTCGGTGGACAGATCGGCGACCCGCCGCGGCTTGGCCCGCCCGTGAGTGTGCTGTTCGAAGGCTGGGATGCGTCGGGCAAGGGTGGAGCGATCAAGCGCCTGGTGAGCCATCTCGATCCCCGCCATGTGCGCGTCGCCCAGTTCGCGGCGCCGACCTACGACGAGAAGCGGCATCACTTCCTCGCGCGATTTTGGCCCGTCTTGCCGGGGTGGGGCGGCATGGCAGTCCTCGACCGCTCGTGGTACGGACGGGTACTCGTCGAGCGCGTGGAAGGCTTCGCCACGAAGGAGCAGTGGAAGCGCGCCTACGACGAGATCGTCGACTTCGAGCGGACACTCACCGACGAGGGGATGATCCTGCTCAAGTACTGGATGCACATCTCCGACCACGAGCAGCGCCGGCGCTTCGATCGCCGCGCGAGGGATCCGCTCAAGACGTGGAAGTTGACCGAGGAAGACGAGCGAAACCGGAAGAAGCGCAAGGAGTACGAACGGGCGGTCGAGGACATGGTTGCTCGGACTGATCACGCGGCCGCGCCCTGGATCATCGTCCCGGCCGAGAGCAAGCGCTACGCGCGCGTGTACGTCGTGGAGACGGCCTGCCGCACCATCGAGCGTGTGATGACCGAGCACGGCTTCGATCTCCCGCGCGAGGCAATGGGCAAACAGGGCCGGCGGTCGTGACGCCCGGGTACGCTCGAGGCCGCGTCCGGTGCTGCCGGGCGCCCCTTGGTGGCCGTAGCTCAGTTGGTTAGAGCGCCGGGTTGTGGTCCCGGAGGTCGGGGGTTCGAAACCCCTCGGTCACCCGAGACCCGAGCTGCGCCCGAGGGGGGCCCGGACCGTGGGGGAGGTGGCGCATGGACGAGCGCGCGCTGGTCGTCGACGCCGACGGCCACACCATGGAGCCCGACGCGCTGTGGACCGAACGCATGGACCACGGTCGGTGGGGGGACTGGATCCCGCGCAAGGTCGTCGAAGACGACACCTACGACATCATCTATTGCGGCGGTGTCGTACGCGGCGGGGGACGCGAGCTGCAGGACTCCATGGCGGCCGCGGTTGGCCTGACGCCCCGCGAGTTCCACGATCTCACCCGGAGCCTCCGGGTCGCGGGCGGCCACGACCCTGATGCCCGGATCGCCGACATGGACCGCGACGGCATCGATGCTGCGGTCCTCTATCCCTCCAGCGCACTGTTCTTCGGGCCCCAGGACCCGATCAAGGCCTTGCACGACGTGGAGTTCGTGCTCGCGTGCCAGCGTGCGTACAACGACTGGGTGGCGGAGTACTGCGCCGCGTATCCGAAACGGCTGTTCGCGATGGCGACGGTCCCGTTGCAGAACCCGAAGCTCGCAGTCCGGGAAGCCGAGCGCGCGGTCAACGAGCTCGGCCTGCGGGGCGTGCTCATCCGTCCGTCGGCCTACGTCGACGAGCTGCCGCTGAACCACGCGGTCTACGACCCGTTCTGGGCCGCGTGCCAGGACCTCGACGTGCCGGTTGGCCTGCACCCGGGCGTCCACGTCGACACTCCGGGCGCGTGCCGCAAGTTCGGGCTCGTGGCCGAGAGCGAGAACCTCATGGTGACGAACATGGCCGTGGACGAGCTGCACGGCGGATCGGCGCTCGGTCAGGCGGTCGGCAACACCGTCGACATGATCGTCACGCTCGGGCGCCTGCTCATGGGCGGCGTGTGCGAGCGGTTCCCGCGCCTGCGATTCCTGTTCCTCGAGTCGGGCGGCGGATGGATCCCGACCCAGCTCGAGCGCATGGACGAGCAGGTCAAGGCGTTCCCGCTCGAGAAGCGATGGCTGAGCTTGCTGCCGAGCGAGTACTTCACGCGCCAGTGCTGGGCGGGGTTCGAGCCCGAGGAGTGGAACCTCGCCGCCTGTGCCGAGTGGCTGGGCACCGATCGGGTGCTGTGGGCGTCCGACTACCCGCATCCCGAGTTCCACCCGGGCGTGGTGAAGGAGCTGCGCGAGGCGATCGCGGGCCTCGACGACACCGCCCAGCGCCAGATCCTTGGCGGGAACGCGGTCGCTGCGTACAAGCTTCCCCTGTGACCGCCCCTTCGACCGGCCCCGCGACGGGCCCCGTCATCGACGAGCTCGATCTCGCGCGCATGCGCTCTGATCGGCACGCCAAGGTCGTCGGCGCGCTGCAAGCGAACGGCGCGTCGTGCGCGGTGCTCCTCGGTCAGTCGAACGTCGCGTACGCACTGGGGGCGTTCACGCAAGCTGCCGACCATGCCCGGGCGGCACACCTGCGGATGGTCGCGGTCGTGCCGGCCGACGGCAGCACCCCGCACCTCTTCACTGCGTTCCCCGAGGGCGCGCCCGCCGAGCTGCCGCCCGAGCACGTCCACCCGCAGCTCGCGGTCGAATGGCCCGAGGGATGCCGGGCACTGCTCGACCTGCTCCCCGCGGGCCCGATCGTCTTGGACGAGTACACGATGCCGCTCTACGAGCTGCTGCGCGGCCGCGAGGTCGTCGGCGCGACCACCCTCCTGGGCCCGCTCAAGGTCGTCAAGACACCGGACGAGCAGGAGTGCATCCGGCGAGCCCAGTCGATCAACGAGCAGGCCATGCTCGACGTCGAGAAGCTCGTGGCTCCGGGTGTGTTCAGCAAGGAGCTGTCGGGGTGCTTCCTCCGTCGCATCTTCGAGCTCGGGGCGTCGTCCAACACCGTCGGCCCGATCTTCCAGGCGATGCCGGCACGGATGGCAGACGGCCCGTTCTCGTTGACCGGCGACGTCGTCTTCCCGACGCCGACGGTCGACCATCACTTTGCCGACGGTGAGGTCATCTGGGTCGACACCGGGCTCAACTACCACGGCTACCAGTCCGACTTCGGGCGCACGTGGCGCGTCGGCGGGGCGCCGACGGCGCGCCAGCGTGACCAGTTCCGCCGGTGGCGGGAGGTCATCGACCGCGTGCTCGAGGTCGTGAAGCCGGGCGCGACCGCCGCCGACCTCACCCGAGCCGCCGGCGAGCCCGGTGGTCGCCGCCCATGGCTTCCCCATCTCTACCTCGCGCACGGCACCGGCACCGACAGTGCCGAGGCGCCGTTCGTCGGCACCGATCTCGGCCCCGAGTTCGACGAATCGTTCGTGCTCGCCCCGGGCATGGTGCTCGTGCTGGAGCCGGTGATCTGGGACGACGGCGAAGCCGGTTACCGCGCCGAAGAGATCCTGGCCGTGACCGAGACCGGGTACCGGATGCTGAGCGACCACCACTACGAGCCCTATGGCTGACGGGCTCGATCGCTGTCTCGCCGAGATGGAGCGGGGCGGCGTCGACGTGCTCCTGCTCGGGCGCGAGTCGAACGCACGCTTCGTGTCGGACGCCACTCGACTGTGGCTCGCCGGAACCCGCGCGTTCGCTCCCACCTGCGTCGTCGTGCGGGAGACCGCGGCCGTGCACCTGCTCAGCGTCACCGACGCCGGCCTTCCTCGGAAGTTCCCGACCGACCGCCTGTACCCGTTGACCTGGAACCCGATGAACGCCGTCGAGTCGGTCGCGAACATCGACGGCGTACGGAGCGCGAGGCGCATCGGAGTCGACGGCATGACGCCGATGTTCGCCGACCTGCTCGTGGCCGCGCTGCCGAACGTCGAGCTCGTGGACGGCGAAGCGCTCATGCGATCGGCCCGTCGAGTCAAGTCCGAGCGCGATCTCGTAGGGATCCGGTCGGCGATAGATGTCGCGCAGCGCGCCTTCGGCGCCGCGGTCGGCGCGCTCGAGCCCGGGATCCGGGAGCGCGAGCTCGTGGGCGTGTTCGAAGAGGAGATGGCGCGCCTCGGCACTTCGACGCCAGCGTTCGAGGGAACGTTCTGTGTGGTCGACGATGAAGGATGGGTTCGACGCATCGCCTCCGATCGCGTCGTCGAGCGCGGCGATCTCGTCGCCATGCACGGGGGCGTGCTCTTCGACGGGTGGGAGGGCTCGTTTGCGCGCACGTGGCCGTGCGGGCCGGTGACCGATGCCCATCGAGCGCGCTGGTCGCGCTGGCAGCCGCGCTGGCAGGTGCTCCTCGACCGCTGCCGCGCCGGGGCGCGGGTTGCCGACGTGCGTAGTGGCGCCGACGGCGTCGCCGTCTACGGCCTCGGGCTCGGATACGAAGGCCTGGCAGCCGATGCCGTTCTCGAACCGGGGATGGTGATCGCGCTCGAGCTCGCCGCCGACGGGATGCTCGGCGCGGACACGCTGCTCATATCGGACCACGCCGCCAGGTCGCTCACGACGTACGCATTCCCCGCGTTCGCCGCATAACGCGCGCAAGATCCGCCGCCGCGCGGCGGTGCGTTGTTACCGTGCGCGGGCGAGCCGTGGCCGCTGGGGTGATCAGCAGCGGCACTGCTAGCTTTCTCGGCTGCAACTTGCGCATTGGAGAACGGCGATGAGCTCTCGCAAATCACTCTGGCGACGGACCCTCGGCTCGAAGAAGCGCGCGCTCGGCGTGGTCGGCGTGCTCGGCGCGCTGCTGCTCGTCGCCGGCTGCTTCCCGGCGCCGTCGCATCCCCCCAAGGTGATCCTCTACGGCGACTCGCTCGCGCTCGAGTCGTGGGAGACCTTCAAGGCCGTCATCCAAGATCACGGCGTTGCGGCGGCGGTGCCGCAGATCCGAGGCAGCACCGCGATCTGCGACTTCTTCGACGAGATGCAAGCCGACAAGGAGCAGGTGCTGCCCACAGTCGTCGTGCTCTCGTTCGTTGGGAACACCGGGCCCGCCTGCATGGGCGGCGCGACCGGCGCCGCCGCGGTCGAGAAATACCGCCAGGACGGCCAGCACGTCATCGACATCTGGAAATCGCGCGGCGTGCAGGTCTACTTCTCCGCGGCGCCACCCAGGACGGTGGGAGGCGGAACGCCCGAGGCCAACGACCCGTACCGCCAGATGTGGTTCAGTCTTGCGGTCGAGAACGGCGTGGGCATGCTCGACGCCGGGCACTCGGTCCTGAACCCCAACGGCTTGTACCAATTCCACATGCCGTGCCTCCCCGACGAGAACGAAGCAGTCGGATGCGGCGCGGGCGGGCTCACCGGATCGATCCAGGTGCGGGACCCCGACGGCCTGCACTTCTGTCCGTCCGGTCACCGGCCGTTGCCGTGCGACGTGTACGCGTCCGGCGCGCGGCGGTACGGCTTCGCGATGGCGGCGCCGGTCGTGCAGAACCACGGCTTCTGAGCCCCGTCCTCGACTCGCTCGAGCGGGTGACCGGGATCGAACCGGCATAG
>JAPSGP010000383.1 GCA_031177445.1 Acidimicrobiia bacterium | reverse complement strand
CGACTTCACGCCCGAGCCCACCGTGATCGAAGCGCCGCCGTGGGAGCCGGAACCGGCACCCGACCCGCGCGAGCGGCTGGCGGTCGACCAGGGTGGCAATCGATCGCACGACCCGGCTCGCCTGCGACAGCGCGCGCCGGGGACCGCGCAGCGCCCGGCGAATGCTGCGCGCCACCTCGGCGGGCTGGCTCACGCGCTCGACCAGCGAGTCGATCAGCAGCTTGCGCGGGTCGGGTGCCGGTTCCGGCTCCCACGGCGGCGCTTCGATCACGGTGGGCTCGGGCGTGAAGTCGAGCAGGACGGTGGCCACGTCGACGCCCGAGATCCCGTCGACGAGGGCGTGGTGCGTCTTCTGGATGAGCCCGACGTGGTCGTCCTCGAGGCCCTCCACGAACCACAGTTCCCAGAGTGGACGGTTGCGGTCGAGCAACTGCGCCTGCACCCGCTCGGTCAAGGTGAGGAGCTGGGTGCGGTTGCCCGGCTTCGGCAGCGCGGTCAGCCGGACGTGATAGGCGATGTCGAAGCGGTCGTCGTCGATCCAGATGGGACGACCCTGCTCGAACGGGACCGGCATGATCCGTTTCCGGAATCGGGGAATCAGGTGCAGGCGGGATGCGACCAGCTCCCGCGTCTCGGCCAACCGGAAGCGGCCGTCGGCGTCGAGGAAGGGCTCGGCCTGGAAGATGCTCATCGCGCCCACGTGCATCGGGGTCTCGAGGCGTTCCAGGTGCAGGAAGCTGGCGTCGAGGGCGGTCAGGCGGTCATGGCCCATGCATCCTCCCCGGGTCGCCGTCGCAGGCTCCGGCTCCTGCTCCGGCGGCGGCAAAGCCACCGCCTGCGCGGGGCATCGTACGCCCCTCGGGTCGGGCCGTCTCCGGCGCCCGCCGGCGAGGAGCTCAGGTGCTCGTCGGCGGCTCTTCCAGCTCGACCGCACAGCGGGTGGCGCCGTACTGGCGGGCGCGTTCGTCGGCCTCGCGCTGCGCGTCCCCACCCTTGGCGTTCGCATCGTTGAGCTCGGCGCGCCGGTCGCGCTCGAGCGCTCGTACTGCCCGTTCGGCTTGATCGAGCGCTCGGCCCACGAAGCGCAGCCACTCGTCGATCGCGGGCACGTCGGTCTTCGGTGGCTCGAGCTCGCGGAGCTGCTCCACCTCGCTCCGCTGGATCTCGACGATGCGACGGATGGTCGCCGGCGCGGCACCGGGGTCGGCGAGGTTCGGGTCCGGAAGCGCGCCGATCGTCTCGTTGGCGCGACGACAGATGTCGTTGGCGCGGGCGACGAACTCCTTCCTCGTGAGCTCGTCGTTCCGGCCCCCGCCCTGGCAACCACCTGCGACGATGCCCGCGCCCAGTGCCGTCGTCGCGACCAGGACCGCCGTCAGGTGCCCCCGCGCTCGCACTTGTCTGCTCCGAGCTTGCGGGCGATCGCGTTGGCGTCGTTCTCGATCTGCTCCAGTTGCGAGTTGAGCCCCTCGATCGTGGCGGCATCGTCGTTCGCCGCGGCTGCGTCCGAGACCTGCTGCTCGATGCCGAGCCGATCGCGCCAATGGTCGAGCAGCTGGTCGATCTCGTCCTGCTCGCTCTCCGGCGCAGGCAAGTCGTCGACCTTGCGAATCTGCTCCTTGTCGAGCGTGACCACGTCCTGGATCGCCTGCGCGCTCTCCTCGCCGGCCGGGACACCGGGGTTCACGTTCTTCAGTGCTTCGTCGACCTGTCGCGTGATGTCCTCGCAGATCATGTTCGCCCGGCTCGCGAAGTGTGTCGCGCTCAGCTCCCCCGATTCGTCGTCGCTGTCGCTGTCGCTGCCGCACGCGCTCAGCACGACGAGCGCGGCGATCACCAGGACGACTGCACCGGCACGTTTCATCTCGCTCCCTGTCCATCACGGCCACTGACTCGGCGCCAGATGTTACGTTCCGCGCGGCGACGGCGGCTTCGCCGACCGTTGCCGCAAAGCCCGAGCTTGCGAGGGCGACCAGGGAGTCAGTATGCGAACCGCGAGCGCAGTGTGGCGATGTTCCGTCGAGCTCGTGCTCGCCCTGGACGAGCGTCTCGGGCCACCGACCGACAACTACGTCAACGGCACGCAAACCTGGCTCGCCGACAACGGTCCCGACGCCATCACGCTCGAGTGGCGCCTGCACCCTGTCGCCGTGTATCGCGCGCCGCGTGACCTCTCGCATTACGACCTGTGGGAACTCGTCGTTGATCAGTTGCGCGCCGGTGTCGATGCCGGCGAGCTCGCCCTCGGAGACGAGCGCCGCGCCCTGCACTCGTTGTGGGACGGGCTCGAGGTCTTCGCCGCATACGGCGATGAAGTGGAGCCCGCCACGCTGGCGCAGTCCGCCGTCGCCGCACTCGGGCTGACTCCGGACGCTTCAGGGTTGGTCGATCACACACGCGTCGGCGACGAGTGGGAGCGCAGCGGCGGCCGGCTGTCGATCGTCAGCCTCCTCCTCGAGGAGCTGCGCACCTGATACGGAGGGAATGATGTGGTCGGTGTCCGGCGCTCCTGGGAGGAACGTCGCTCGCAACTAGGGTCGGTCGGGCTCAAACGTGCTGACCGCGGGGGTGACGGTGACGGAGACGATCAAGGCTCGGACCGACAACTGGGGTCGCTGGGGCGACGACGACGAGCGTGGCGCGCTGAACCTGCTGACAACCGAAGCCGTGCTGGCAGCAACGCAGGCGTGCCGCACCGGCAAGGTCTACAGCCTCTCGCTGCCCATCCAGCAAGAGGGCGTGCCGATCGTCGACTACCGCAACCCACCAATGCGGCTCACGCTCGTCAACAGCTCCGACAAGGACATCTTCGCGGAGTTCGGTGGGGTCGACACCGGCGCCAACGAGGACTTCCTCGTGCTGGCGTCGCACAGCCTGACGCACATGGACGCGCTCTGCCACGTGTTCCACGAGGGGCGCATGTACAACGGCTTTCCCGCCGAGTCCGCCCAGACCCGAGCCGGCGCCCTGAACTGCGGCATCGACAAGACCACCTCCATCGTCGGACGAGGCGTGATCGTCGACCTGCCGGGGCACCAAGGCGTCGACCACCTCGACGCGCCACACGTCGTCACCGGCGCCGAGCTCGACCGCTGCATCGGCGACCAGGGCACCGAGCTGCGGGCCGGTGACGTGCTACTCGTGCGGACGGGCTGGGTCGAACAGTTCCTCGCCGACCCCAGCACCGAGCGGGCGCTCCAGCCCGGGCTCGGCCTCGATGCTTGCGACTTCATCCGCGACCACGACATCGCCGCAGTGGGGGCCGACAACAGCGCTGTCGAGGCGATCCCGTTCGACCGCGACGTCTTCCTCGGCGTCCACATCGAGCTGCTAGTAAAGCTGGGCATCCCGCTCATCGAGCACCTCG
>JAPSGP010000114.1 GCA_031177445.1 Acidimicrobiia bacterium | reverse complement strand
GGCGACGAGCACCCGGCGCTGCGCGCGCGGCTCCTGGCGCTCGAGGCGTTCAAGTACTCCACCTACCTGCTCCACGGCCGGGACGGGCGCGCCCTGGCGCGGGAGGCCGTCCAGCTCGCTCGCACCGCCGAGGATCCGCTGACGCTGGCCGATGCACTCCTTGCGCTCGCAGTCAGCCTCGAAGGCAAGCCCGATGTGTCCGAGCGGTTGGCGCTCGGCGACGAGCTCATCAGCCTCGGGGGCGGCACCACCGGCGAGCGCGCCGGCGATCGCCGCCTCGCCGGACGAACGGCGATCGCAGCGGCGTACGGGTTGCGGGTCCACGCCGGCGTCTACCTCGAGCTCGGCGACTCCGAAGCGCTCGCGGCGACGATCGCCGAGCTCGAGGAGGTCGGCGAGGAGCTGCAATGGCTGCCGGCCCGGGTCTACGCCGCGCAATGGCGCGCCACCCGCGGGCTGGTCGAAGGTCGCTTCGACGACGTCCGCGCTTCCTGGCAGGAGATGCGCGGGTACGCGCGGGCCTACCGCGGCGTTGCCGGCATGCGGGCCGCGCAGGCGTACTACCTCGCGCGGGAACAAGGCGACCTCGGGAACCTGATCGTGGTCATGGAGCAGCTCGCCGAAGGAACGCCCGACAACCTCTACGTTCGGGCGATGCTGGCACTGGCACAGTCCGACGGCGGTGACGACGCCGCCGCGCTCCGAACGCTCGAGCACGCTCTCGCCGACGACTTCCAGCGGGGCGAGGGCGAGAGCGCATGGGGCGCGGTGCTCGGTCTGTTCGCCGAGGTGGTGGCGAACGGCGGGACCCCGGAGCAGGCGGCGCTGCTCTACGAGCACCTCGTGCGGTACGCAGGCCGGCTGCTGGCAGCGGTCCTCGGGCTGGGATGCCTCGGCGCCGCCGACCGCTATCTCGGGATGCTGTGCGCGGTGCAAGCACGCTGGGACGACGGCGAGGTCCACTTCGAGCGGGCGGTGGCCCTGGAGGAGCAGGCGCGGGGCCGCGCGCTGCTCCCGCGCACGCGCTACTGGCAGGCGCGGTTCCTGCGGACCCGCGGCCGCTCAGGTGACGATCGTGCGGCCGACGCGCTGATCACGGACCTCGCGGCGGAATCGACCCGGCTCGGGATGTTGAGCCTGCGCGAGCGCGCGGAAGCGCTACGAGCGAGTTGAGCGCTTCTTGGCCGCGCGCCGGCCGGAGGTGCGGCCGCTCACCTGCGTCTTGACGACGGGAGCAGCGCCCCGGCCTGCTGCCTTGCCGGGGCTGAACGACCAGGTGCTTGCCTGAGCCTTCTTCGAGCCGTCAGGAACACCGCGACCGCCGGGGATCAACACGAAGACCGTCACGCGATCTGCGCTCTGGCAGACCTGCATCTCGAAGTTCTCGGTGGCGCCCGTGACCCAGAAGGTCTCGATCGGCACATCGAGCTGCTGCGCGATGTCGATCGCTTCGCGATAGGCCTCCTTCATGATGCGATCGGCATCGCCACCCTGGAGCCAGTTCGGGCCTCCTTCTGAATAGGTCGGCGCCGCCCGGTTCGCGTCGCCGAACTGCTGCGTGATGCCGGCCAACGGCTGTCGAGAGTTGAGCAGCTTGCGGCCCTGTTCGTAGGCGGCGGCCCGGGATCGCTTGGTACCGCCGAAGAAGTCGTCGACGAACTCGGCCGCGGTGCTCTTGTAGATCCGCACGTTCGACATCTCGCCCCACCTCCTGGGTCCCGCCACTTGTCCGCACCCTAGGTGAGCGTGCGCGCCCAGACCAGCGAGCAATGCGTCGCGGTCAGGACGCGGGCAGGTCGACGCCGAGACGCCGGGCCAGACGATGCGCGTCGTCGAGGTGGCCGATCGAGAACGAGGGGTTCACCGCCAAAGCGACTCGCAGCTCGGCGGTGGCACGATCGGTCTCGCCCGCGTCTGCCAGGACCGCCGCGGCGCGATATCGCAACAGGCCGTCGAGCGTGCCGAGGCGAAGTGCCTCGTCGACGTACGGGAGCCCTTCGGTCGCTCGGCCGTCGGCCCGTAGCGCCCAGGCCATCGGCGATGTTGGCGGTGATGTTGGCGGGTTTGACCGCGTAGGCGCGCTGGGCGAGCTCGAGAGCCGCGGAGGCATACCCGCGATCGGCCTCGAACAGCGCCAGCTCCAGGTTCACGTCGGCACCGGCGGCGCGCTCCTCCTCGGCGAGCCAACCCCGCGCGTGGATGCGCGCGCGACGAGATCTTCATCGGTACAGGTCGGATTCGTCCGCCTTTGCCGGGATCCCGGTAGTGTCCGACGACGCCCGGCACCCACCTTCTGACCCGCGCGAGTCGGTACGCACTCCGTCCACGGACGATGGGCCTCGTGGCGGTCGCCGTCGGCGTGCGGCTCCTCTACTGGCTCGCAACCATCGACTATTCGCCCACCAGTGACGCCCACTCGTACCACAGCATCGGTAGGAATCTCGCTCGCGGCATCGGGTTCGCGGCCCACTTTCCCGCGCTCAGCGACCACGCGACCGCGTTCCGGCCGCCGATCTTCCCCCTCCTCCTCGCTGGCCCCTATCGGCTCTTCGGCGCCTCGGTCGGATTGGGGCGGCTCACCAGTCTCCTGGTCGGCATCGTCGTCGTGCTGCTCGTCGAGCGGCTCACGTCCAAGATCGGCGGTTCGATCGCAGGGCTCGTCGCCGCAGTTGCGGTCGCAATCTACCCACCGTTGGTGGTCAACGACGTCTCGATCCTCGCCGAAGGCCTGTCGCTGCTGCTGATCGTGCTCATCATCACCGCGATCGCGGAGGAGCGGTGGCTACTGGCAGGCATCGAGACCGGCCTCCTCGTACTGACCCGCCACAGCGCGCAGCTGTACGCCCTGGTCGTGGCAATCCTGCTCCTGCGCTGGCTCGGGTGGAAGCGCGCACTGGGATACCTGGGAGTGTCCGTTCTCGTCGTCGTCCCCTGGCTCATCCGGAACGACATCCAAATGGGCAGTCCGGTGCTGAACACCGCCAACGGCTTCAACCTCGCGGCCGCGTACTCCGTCGAGGCGCACGACGACAATGACTTCGTCGACCCCGTGTTCGACGAGCGCTTCTCCGAGCTGCGACTCGTGCAGTTCGACGAGATCGCGTGGGACCGCGCCCTTAGAGACCGTGGGCTCGACGGCTTACGGGGACATCCGCTCGAGCCCGTTCGAGTCATGAGGCGGAACCTCATGTACTACTTCGAGCTCAAGCCATGGGAGAACGACGATGCGGAGGAGCTCGACGGCCGGAACCTGACGATCCGACACATCACGCTCCCGCTGTTCTACGCCGTCACGGTGGCCGGCGTCGCCGGCCTCTGGCTGGCCCGGCGAAACCGAACCGTCGCGCTGATCGGGATCACGGCCGCCTACTTCTCTCTCGCCTCGATCCTGACGGTCTCGTCTCCGCGACTCCGCGCGCCATTCGACCTCGCCTGTTGCATCGGTGTCGGGCTGCTCGTCGGCCGGTGCTTACAAGGCCGACGGCCCAGTGTTGGCGCAGCTCAGCCGGGTGCCTCGCAGGGCTGAGACGAGGCGTCGGCGACGGCTTACATGCCGGCGACGAGGCCGATGACGTTGCCATCGGGGTCGGCGAACATCGCCAAGGCCGGACCGCCGGGAACCTCGTCGGGAGCCATGACGGTCTTGCCGCCGAGCGACTCCGCCTTGTCGAGTGCGGCCTGGAGATCATCGACTTGCACGTACCAGGTGACGTGCGTGCTGCCGTCGGGCGACTGACCGACGCCCCCGCCGATCCCGGGAGCCGTGGGCTGGACGATGCCATAGTTCTGTGGGTTGCTCGCGTCGATCTCCCAGTCGAACACGCCGGAATAGAACTGCCGGAGCTTGGCGCCGTCCTTGCCGACGACCTCGAAGTGCACGACGGGCTGAGCCATGGCTGTCTCCTCTTCTCCTGCACCTGTGTCGGGTCGGGCCGCGCGTGCGACCGTAGCGCCTGCGCGCCGCGGCGTACGGTGGTGGCGATGAGCGACGCCACCGGCGACGAGAGCGTCGAGCCCCACCGGCCCGTCGACAAGTTCCGGCGCACCGCGACCGGCGCGGTCGTCGCCGCCGGTCTGCTCGGTTTGCGGGACGCGCTCGAAGGGCGACCGGAGAAAGAGGAGCCGGCGATCGTCCAGGAGGCGTCCAAGCCGGAGCGCGACCTCGACCTCGTGATCGATCCCGACCACCCGGAACGGACGATCGTCGTGCTGCGACAGCCGCCCGAAGCCCGCAACTGACCGCCGGCCCGAATCGCGGCCGACACGGGCTTTTGCCCCGCCGAGTGAGTGCTCTGACCCTTCGCGGCGAGCGCACGAGATGGGTGTCTCGCTCGGAAGGGTAGGATTGCCCCCTTCAGCCGTATCTGCACTGATCGAGGCGCCATGGGGCAGGCGCGACGTTGGACCGTCATGGCGGCGCTCGCGGCTCTTGTCGGGGTCACTCTCGGTGGCGTCGCGAGCGCGCCGCCGGCACACGCAGCCGGTCCGGTGCCGGCGCAGTGGATCGCGAAGCAATACACGGAGCTGCTCGGACGCGCGCCCAGCGCCAGCGAGTGGGCGTCGTGGACCAACCACTTCTCGCCCGGATGCACGTCGGCTTCGCTCGCGGCCCAGACGCGCAGCCTCGCGAAGTCGGCGGACTTCTCGAGCCGGTACGCGTCGCAGACCACGCTGCACAAGGCGCAGCGCTTCACCGCGCTGGTGCGGGCGGCGTTCGAGCGCGACCCGACCGCCGGCGACTGGGACGCTCTGCTCGCGCCATACCTGAGCGGATCGAAGACCTGGGCGCAGCTCGTCGACAGCGTCCTCGCGCACAGCGCGTTCGTGTCGACGACCGCGCCCAAGGCCTGCAGCGCCAGCGAGCCGAGCTCGGGCTTCGCCTACACGACGCCGCTCGACCTTCGGGGCCGAGCCGGTCTCGGCGCCTCGCGCACGCAACCGCAGCTCCAGGCAGCCATTGACTCGGCGGCCGCGGCCGGCGGCGGCACCGTCGCGTTGCAGCCGGGAGAGGTCGTCGCCATCGGAGGCCCAGGGGGCTCGAACCAGCAGCTGGTCGTGAAGCGGGGGGTCACGCTCACAACGACCGGTTCGCCGGCACCGACCGGGTACGCGCGCATGGGCCGGCTGGTCCCGGCGGGACCGGGCGTGTTCGTCTGCGGCGGCTTCGCCTGCTTCAACGTCGGCATCGTCGCGCTCGATGCCGGCGCCAGCCTTCGCAACGTCTGGGTCGACGGGCAGGGCGTCGCGGCCACGCCCACGCAGATGGCGAACGTGGAGACACGAGGAAGCACCGCGGCGAACCCGACGTCATTGATCGACAACCGCATCTCGAGCCCGGGCCGGGACGGCGCCGGGATTCGCGCGCGCGGCTTCTCGACGACCGGCATCGAGTGCACCAACGAGACGATCCGCGGCAACTTGGTGACGGGATATCCGTCACAGCACTCGCTCGACCGGCTGGCCCAGCCGCTGTGGGCCGACGGCATCTCCGTCCACTGCGAGTCGACGGCGGTCGAGAACAACACGATCGTCGACGCCACTGACGCCGCGTTGCTCCTGCACGGCTCCTTCAACCGCCAGAGCGGCACCGGGCGAGCCCAGCGATCGGCCGTGTCGGGGAACGTCGTGCTGAGCGCGGGGCTCGACGCGCACGTCGCCATCGGCGCCGACCCGGTCGGCGAGTGCATCGGGTTCCTGTCGACATTGGCGGTCCCGTGCCTCGACCTCCCGGCGACACGGAGCTTCGCCGGTTCGCAGGTGCGGAACAACACGTTCTCGACCGGCCCCCGGACGAGCTTCGACATCGGGTTGCTCGTGGGCGGCGGGCCGCTGTGGGGAGACCATCGGGTGCTGGGCACCGGCGCGAGCTTCACCGACAACACGACCGGGCCGATGGGCGCACGCGTGAACATCGGCGTGTCCGCGCTTGGCATGAACGGCGCCACCATGTCCGGCAACACGAGCAGCTACACCCTGGTCGACGGCAGCCCGCGGGTGACATGGGGCAAGTGCCCGCAGGTCGCGGTCGCGACGGCCGCCGCCGACGGCTGTCTCATCGACAGTGCGCCGGCATCCGGCCTCGAGCGGCTCACGGTGTCGGGCGACGGGAAGCGCATCGTGGGCTCCGCGTCCGGTCGCACCTTCGTGCCGTGGGGCATGCGCACGCCGCACGAAGAGCTCCTCGAGGACATGTGGACCACGAACTGGGACGGCCTCGTCGACGACTTCCGCGACATCCGCCGCATGGGCGGCAACATCGTTCGGATCAAGCTCCAGTTCAACAAGTTCGTCGACCCGCCCCCGGGCACGCCCCCGCCCAGCAGCAGCACGACGACGACGACTTCGACGACGACTTCGACGACGACCACCTCGACCACCACCACGACGACTACGACGACGCCGCCGACCACCACCGAGCCGCCGACCACCACCGAGCCGACGACCACCACCGAGCCTCCGACGAGCTCGACCGAGGCACCGTCGATCGCGGCCGCCACCGCCTCGGAGCCGCCCACGCCGAATGCCACCGCACTCGCGCGGTTGCAGGACGTCGTCACGCTCGCGGAGCAGACCGGCCTGTACGTCGAGTTCAGTGGACTCCGGATCGAGGCCGACGCCGACACCGACACGTGGTACGACCGGCTCGACGAGCAGGATCGCTGGGCGGCGCAGGAGGTGTTCTGGCGCGCGGTGGCGGGCGCGGTCAAGGACAGGTCCGCGGTGGCGTGGTACGACCTCATGAACGAGCCCATCGCCCCGGGGACCGACGAGAGCACGTGGTGCCGAGGAGACGGGCTCGGCGGCTTCTGCTTCAGTCAGCATCTCACGAAGAAGACGAACGGCCGAACCCGGCTGGCCATCGGTCGGGAGTGGATGACCCGCATGCACGACGCCGTTCGCATCGGGGCCGGGGACACGAACCACCTGAACTCTGTCGGACTGTTCACCGCCGGATCGAGCGGGTTCACGCCGGCGGACGTGACCGACCTGGAGAACTTCGGGAGCGTCCACAGCTATCCGTCGGACGGCCAGGTGCAGATCGCCATCGACCGGGTGAAGGCGATGAAAGCGCCGACCCAGCCGCTCGTTGTGGACGAGACCTACACGCTCCGTGCGGACGGGCCGGATCTGCGCGCCTTCATCCTCGGCACGCGGCCCGAGGCCTCGGGCTGGATCGGGCACTACCTCGAGCGAACGCCCGCGGAGCTGACCCCGCCCCCGGACTTCCCCGAGGCGTTCGCGCTCGAGTTCTACAAGACGTTCATCGGTCTCACCCCGACGATCCTCGATCCGGTCGCCGCCGGCGGCGGCGTCACCGCGCCACCACCGACGACGACGACCACCACCACCACGACCACCACGACGACCACGACCGTGCCACCGCCCGGCGGTACGACCACCTACCTCAGCAACCTCACGCCCGCCTCAGCCGTCAACGGGCTGGGCCCCTTCCGCCGCGACCAGAACAACAACGGCGGACCGATCAAGGTCGGCGGCAAGACGTACGCCAAGGGGCTCGGCGTCCATCCCCGCAGCGACATCACCTACAACCTGAACAGCGCCTACTCACGCTTCCGCGCCGAGGTCGGCATCGACGACATCTGCGGCGGTGCCGGCACCGTATTGTTCGAGGTCTACCGCGACGGCGTCCGCGCGTACACGAGCGGTGTCGTGACCGGCAACACCGCCACCAAGCTCATCGATCTCCCGACCACAGGGACGGGCACGCTCAGACTGCTCGTCACGGACGCCGGCGACGGGGTGTCGTGCGAGTACTCCGACTGGGCGGATGCCCGGTTGACGGGCGGCAGCTCGATCACGACCACCACGACCACGACCACGACGACGCCGCCATCGACGACCACGACTTCCAGCACCACGACCACGACGACGCCGCCGTCGACGACCACGACTTCCAGCACCACGACGACCACGACCACCACGACGACCACGACCGTGCCACCGCCCGGCGGCACGACCACCTTCCTCAGCGAGCTGACGCCCGCGTCGGCGGTCAACGGGCTCGGACCGGTCCGCCGCGACCAGAACAACAACGGCGGACCGATCAAGGTCGGCGGCAAGACGTACGCCA
>JAPSGP010000015.1 GCA_031177445.1 Acidimicrobiia bacterium | reverse complement strand
GCTACATCAGCTTCGACGCCGACGAGCAGACCCTGGGCATCGCGGCCGAGTCACCGTACGTGGGCGCCGACCGCATCATCTGGGCCTCGGACTACCCACATCCCGACGCCAAGTTCCCGGGCACCGTCGACGAGCTGCTCGAGAACATCGGCGACCTCGCGCCCGACGCCCAGCACGACATCGCCTGGCGCAACGCCCAAAGGTTGTATCGCCTGCCCGAACCGGTCTGACGAACCACGCCTCCCCCGAGCAGTTGACAGTTCTCCGCGAGATGGCGGGGGCGGTTCACTGCTCCGAGGATCAGCCCTCCGGCAACACGAAGAAGGCGATCGCGGCGAAGTGCAGGACGACGGCGATCAGCACGAACACGTGGAACACCTCGTGGTACCCGAACACGGCCGGGACGGGGTCGGGACGGCGGGCGGCGTGGATGACCGCGCCCACCGTGTAGCAGACGCCGCCGCCGAAGATCAGCAGGAAACCCGGGATCCCGAGCGAGGTCCACAGCTCGGGGAAGGCGATGATCGCGACCCAGCCCAGGGTGACGTAGACGCTCGTGACCCAACCTTTGGGCGGGACGTACCACGCCCACTCGAGCACGACCCCGAGGCCCGCGCCCAGCCAGACGAGCCCGAAGACGACGGCGCGCGACCAACCCGACAGCGCCAGCAGCGAGATCGGCGTGTACGTCCCCGCGATCATGAGATAGATCGTGGTGTGGTCGAGCTTTGTCAGCCGGCGTGACTGCTCGAACGTCCAGTTCCCGCGGTGGAGCAGCGCGCTCGCGCCGAGCATCGCCGCGATGCCGAACGCGTACACCGCCGCGCACCACGTCGCGCGCCCGCGCGGGGCGGTGAGGACGAGCGCGGCCCCGGCCACCAGTGATGCGAAGAAGGCGTAGAAGTGCGAGAGGCCACGCAGGCGCGGCTTGGGCGGAACGGCCTCGAGGACCTCACGGGCCATGCGGTGGCTGAGCCTTTCGCTGCGCCAGGGCGCGGGCTTCGAGCCTGCGGGTGAACGGCGCCACCACCAGCCCCACCAGAAGCGCGGCGAGGATCACGGTGACGAAGCTCAACTCGAACATGAGCGCGACGAGGACGCACGCCAGGAACACGACTGCGCTGTCGACGAGCCAGTGCACGGCGAACGGGCGCGGCTCCCGGTGGGGGAGCGGTGCCGGTTCGGTCACGCATCGAGCGTAGTGTCGCTGTGATGAGCCGCGAGATGAACGCGTCGGAGCGACGGGCGTTCCTGCTGGAGGGCACCCGCACCGGGAAGTTGTCGACGACGCGCCGTGACGGGCGACCGCTCGTGACTCCGATCTGGTTCGTACTGGACGGTGACGACGTCGTGTTCACGACCCACGAGACGTCGGGGAAGGCGAGGGGGATCCGGCGCGACCCGCGGGTGTGCCTGTGCATCGACGACCAGCGACCGCCCTACTCGTACGTGATCATCGACGGTGAAGCGACGCTGAGCAACGATGTCGACGAGCTGCGCACCTGGGCCACCCGCATCGGCGGCCGCTACATGGGTGGCGATCGGGCCGCGGAATACGGCGCCCGCAACGGCGTGCCGGGTGAGCTCGTGGTCCGGGTCGTGCCGGTCCGAGTGGTGTCCGAGGCCGGCGTCGCCGACTGACGGATCGCCCACTGGGCTGACCAGCGAAAACTCGGCAACAATGGAGCTGCCATGGCTCGAGTGTCGGGTGCAGCCCCAGCTCCGAGGTCCGACTGGGCCGACTTCGCCCAGTGGTGCGCCGCCCGCGGCGACGCCGCGCTGCCGGCGTCGGTGCCCACGGTGGTCGAGTACGTCCAGAGCCTGGGCGCGCGGGGGGAGGGGCGCACCGCCGCCGAGCGGTTGCGGGCGATCGAGCGTGCCCACCGCGAGGTCGGGCTGCCGTCACCCACCGACGACAACCGCGCTCGGCTCGCGACGACGCGGGCGCAGTGGCGGCAGCGTCGACCGGCGACGAGCACGGTCGCACTCGCGGACGACGACTTGCACCGCATCCTCGACGCGTTGCCGACAGGGATCATCGGCGACCGCGATCGCGCGCTGTTGCTGATCGGGTACGGCGGTGGATTGCGCCCATCCGAACTGGTGGCGCTCGACGTCGCCGACGTGGTGGTCGTGCACGACGGGCTCGCGGTCAACGTGCTCCGGGGACGCGTCGTCATCCCGCGCGCCGACGACCATGGCGAGTGCCCGGTGACTGCCTGGCAGGAATGGGTCGCGGCCGCCGGGTTGACCACGGGACCGGCGTTCCGGGCGATCGACCGGTCGGGCCGTCTCGGGCTCACCCGGTTGGGCGAAAAGGCGATCAGCCGCATCGTGCGGCGCGCCGCGGACCGCGCCGGGCTCGACGAGCGAAGGTACTCGGCGCTCTCGTTGCGACTCGGGGTCGTCAACGCCACTTCGCCATAGCCCTCGCGAGAGCCCTCGCGAGAGCCGCCTCGCGAGAGCTATTCGGGCGGGCGTGGCAGCGGCTGCGCGGGCCCCGTGTCGCCGACGGGCGCTTCGGGCTGCACCTCGATGGTGTCGATGTGGACGCCCGGCGGCGCGGTCACCGCGGTGACCACCGCCTGCGCGATCGCCGCCGGCTCGAGGTAGCCCGGGTGGCGTTGGAGCCCGAAACGGGGCCAGTAGCGCATGAGCTCCTCGACCTCTTCGATCGGCCACTGGAAGCCGAACTCGCTGATCGTCGGGCCGACGCGAACGATGGTCGAGCGGATGCCCGTGCCCTCGAGCTCCAAGGCCAGCGAGTGCGCCATCAGCTCGAGCCCGGCCTTGGTCGCGGCGTAGGCGACCATGCGGGGGCGAGCGTGGCGGGTGGCGTCGGACGAGATGAACACGAGATCGCCGGGCGCGTCCCGCTGCAGGAGCTGCTCGACGACACGACGCGTCACCAGCATCGGGCCGAGCAGGTTGGTCTCCACCTCACAGCGCAGGGCGTCGTCGTCGATGCGATGGAACGGCCCCGGCGTCGACATCCCAGCGTTGTTGACCAGCACCTCGACGGTCCCCAGTGCCGCGACCGTGGCATCGAGGAACTCGTCGATCGAAGCCGCGGACCGCACGTCGAGCTCGTGAAGGTAGGGATCGCCGCCCGCAGCCTTGACGTCACGCGCCGATTCCTCGAGCCGGTCGAGCCGGCGGGCACCGAGCCCGACCCGCCAGCCCAAGCCCCCGAGCGCGACGGCGATGGCCCGGCCGATGCCGGTCGACGCCCCCGTCACCACCGCGGTTCGCCCGCCCACGGCGGCCAGCATGTCACGGAGGCCCGAGGCGCGTCTGACGCCCCGTCAGATACGCTCGCCGGCCGCTGCCGACCCGCAGGAGCTGCCGGTGAGCCCAGCCCCGTCGAGCGGCCCCCTGTGCGGGGTCCGCATCATCGAGAGCTCCCTCCTCGGTCCGGGGGAGCTCACGACCTTCCTCTCGGATCTCGGCGCCGACGTCATCAAGGTCGAGCCGCCCCAGGGGGACTACATCCGCGAGATGACCTGGCCCATCGTCGAAGGCGAGTCGCTGCTCCACCTCCACGTGCATCGGGGCAAGCGCAGCATCACGCTCGACCTGCGCAACGAGGCCGCGGTCGACATCTACCTCGAGCTCGTGCGCGGAGCGGATGCAGTCGTCGAAGCGATGCGTCCAGGAGCACTGGCCAAGCGCGGGCTCGGGTTCGACCGGCTGCAGTCGGTGAACCCGCGCATCGTGTTCTGCACGATCTCGGGCTACGGAATGACCGGCCCCTACCGCGATCTGCCTGCGCACGGCATCGCCTTCGACACGTGGGCCGGCATCGTGAAGCCCGAGTACGACGACGACGGGTTCTGCTACATGCCCGAGCACCCCTCGATCGGGATCCACGCCGGACCGCTGCTGGGCGCGCTCGCGGTGCTCGCCGGCATCACACGGGCGCGGGAGACGGGAACCGGTTGCCAGCTCGAGATCGCGCAGTCGGACGCGGCCGCCTACATGGACTGGTACCGCATCGAGACCTGGAAGGCGTACGAGCGTCCCGAGTCAGAGGTGACGGGCAACGCCAGCGACAACTACGAGCGACGCGCGCCCGGTACTGCGGGGATGAGAGAGGGCGTGCGCTACCAGATCTACGACTCCGCCGACGGCCACGTGCTGTTCATGGCGTCGGAGCAGGCGTTCTGGAAGAACTTCTGCGAAGGGATCGGGCGCCTCGACCTGTTCGAACGATGGCCGGGAAGCAAGTACGCCGACCACGCCCGCAACAACCGGGAGCTGCAAGCCGAGCTGCGCGAGATCTTCAAGACGAAGACGACGGCCGAGTGGCTCGCGTTCGGCAACGAGGTGAACACGCCGCTGGCGCCGGTGAACTCGCCGAAGTCGATCGCCGACGACTCCCAGTTCCAGGACCGCTTCCCGTGGATCCCGGCGGCGCGACTCGGCGCCGACGAGATGCCGTTCCCGGTGCGCGTGCTCGACGAGGAGCTCCCGGTCCCGACGCGGGCGCCGAAGGTGGGTGAGCACACCGACGAGGTGCTCGCCGACGTCCTCGGCTACGACCCCACCCGCGTCGCCGAGCTCCGCGAGTCCGGCGCCCTCGGCTGAGCCGCACCCGTCGATGCGTGCGCAGACGGTGAGAGTCGCGGTCCGTGAACAAACCGACGAAGCTGGCGAAGTCTGACGAGGCGTCAGATCGGGCGTTAGCCTTGGGCGACATGGGAGGGACTGCGACCAAGGACATGGTCGCGCTCGACGGCCGGCCGCTTGGCAAGCGGGGCGCTGCCACCCGGCGGCGGCTGCTCGACGCCACCGCCGCCCTGCTCGAGACCCGGGGCGTGCGCGACCTGCGCGTCGTCGACATCGCCCGCGAGGTGGGCACGTCGCCGGCGACCTTCTACCAGTACTTCCGCGACGTCGAGGAGGCGGTGCTGGCGCTGGCGACGGAGGTCGGCGAGGAGCTGGCCCCCGTCGACAAGCTCCTGCTGCGGTCGTGGAACGGGCGCGACGGGCTCGACACCGCCCGCCAGATGGTCGACACGTTTATCGAGTACTGGGACGGGCACCGTGCGGTGCTGCGCACCCGCAACCTTGCCGCGCAGGAGGGTGATCAGCGGTTCCGCCGCGTGCGCAACCAGTCGCTGCAACCGATCACCGAGCATGTCGCCGCCAAGGTGGCGGAGTCGCAGTCGACCGGACGCGTGAGCGACGAGATCACGCCGATGGCGGCGGCGAGCGCGTTGGTTTCCATGCTGGAGCGCATGGCGGCGTTCCACCGCGATCTCGAAGCGCTCGAGATCACCCGCGACGCGCTGGTCGAGACGACCGCACGGATCGTCTACGAGACCGTGACGGGGCGAAGGGGCTAGCGAGCTGGCCGAGCCCCTGCACGTCGTCTTCCTGTGCACCGGCAACGCCGCCCGATCCGTGATGGGGGGTGCGATGCTGCTCGACCGCGCGCCCCGGCTGCGGGTGACGACGGCAGGCACCCACGTCATCGAGGGCATGCCGATGAGCTGGCGCACCCGTGACGCGATCGCCGAACTCGGCGTGAGGGCGGATGCGCACCGCAGCCACCAGCTCACCGATGGCGACGTCGACCGCGCCGACGTGATCGTCTGCCTCGCGGCCGAGCACGTCGCGTACATGCGACGCACGCACCCGGAGGCCGCGGCCAAGACCACGACGCTGAGGCGCCTCGCGCGCGAGCTCCCGAAGGTGCCGGGGGAGACCTTCGCCCAGCGGCTCGCGGCACTCCACCTCGGCGAGATCGAGCCGGAGCACTGGGAAGACGTCGACGACCCGGCCGGGGGCGACTTCCCCGTGTTCCAAGCGTGCGCGCGCGAGATCCTGGAGCTGATCGATCAGCTGGTGCCGGCGCTCAGTCCGGCAACCACCCCGACGGGTGGGCGGTGACCTCGAGCTCACGCCCGAACACCTTCTCGAACAGCTCGCGCTTGCGCCGGGCACCCCACTGTTCGAGCTCGACGTCGCGGTCGCTCGCGATCCGCACGAGCACCAGCGACGGGTTCACGCGCACGTCGAGTCCGATCACGGCCTGACTGCGCCCGCGGTCGAGCCCGTCGGCGATCCGCAGGATCGCGGCCAGCTTGCGCAGCCGCTCCTCGCCGCCGGAGCCGAGGGCGTCGGCTTCGTCGACCGCCTTGGGGTCGCCGCGGCGGTGCCAGCGTGCCAACGCCGCCAGCAAGTTGACCTCTTCTGGCGCGAACCCGCGCAAGCTCGCGTTGCGGATGAGGTAGGCCGCGTGCCGGTGGTGACCGTCGTGTGCGACGTGCTCCCCGATGTCGTGGAGCAACGCCGCGTACTCGAGCAGCTCCCGGTCTTCGGCACTCAGCCCGTGCAGGCCCTCGGTGGCGTCGAAGAGCTCGAGCGCGAGCTTGGCGACCTGGAGCGAGTGCTCCTCCGGGGCACTGCAGCGCCGAGCGAGCCCGTGGACGGACGCCCGGCGGATGGCGCGCGGATCGTCGCTCCAGTCGGCCGGGTCGTGGTGCCCGATCGCGTCGAGCAGGATTCCCTCCCGCAGCGCCCACTCGCTCACGGTGAGCTCGTCGAAGTCGAACAGCTCCATCGCGGTGGCGAGGAACGTCGATCCCGCGACGATGAGATCGACCCGGCGGGCCTCGAGGCCCTCGAGGCGGCGCCGTTCGGAAGCTTTCGATCGGAGGATGAGCTCGTGCAACGGCAGGAACTCGTTGCGCGTGAAGGCGAGCTGGTTGAGCGAAACCGGGACGTTCTCGTCGCGGCGAGCGGCCGTCATGTGCGCGAGGTCCTCGAGGGTCCCGCTGCTCCCGATGACGAGCTTGGGCTCGTAGTGGCGGACCGCGGTGGCGACGGGCTCGAGCGCGCGCTCGAGGTAGCCGCGCAGCTCGCGCCGATCGCGCTTGGAGATCGGGTCGGAGTGGACGAAGTCGGTCGTGAGACGGGCCACGCCGACGTTCTCGCTCGTTGCCCAGTCGAGGCCGCCGGCGTCGCCCACCATGACCTCCAAGCTCCCGCCGCCGAGGTCGAAGCACAGCGCCGGTGCCGGCTCCAGCAGGACGCTGGCCCGGATCGCACCGAAGATCAGCCGCGCTTCGGTGAGGCCGTTGATCACCTCGACCTCCACGCCCGCCTCGAGCTCGATCCGGTCGACGAGCGTGTCGCCGTTCGCGGCGAGCCGGATCGCGCTGGTGGCGCAGGCGGCGATCTCGCTGGCGTCGGCGGCGTCGGCCATCAGCTTCATGCGGCGCACGGTCGCCACGGCGCGGTCGGCGGCGTCGGGCGTGATGTGGCCTTCGCGGCTCACGACGTCGCCCAGCCGCAACATCTCCTTCTCGCGGGCGAGCGGCGTGAAGGTGCCGTCGGGGTGCACCTCTGCGATCAGCAGGTGGAACGAGTTGGTCCCCAGGTCGAGCGCCGCGATGCGCATCCGTACTCCATTGTCGCCGTCGCAAGCTCCGGCTTTACTACGGCGGTCGGCGAAGCCGCCGCCTGCGCGCCGATGGTAAGCGTGAGGTGGGGTGCGCCCCGGAACCCATATACGCTCGGTTCCTCAACCTGAGGAGGGGGCGTACATGAGCGAGCTGGCTGCTGAGCCCCGGATGCTCATCGACGGGAAGCTGGTCGAGGCGGCGTCGGGGAAGACCTACGACAACGTCAACCCGGCGACCGAGGAGGTCGCGGGCCAGGTCGCCGATGCAGGTACCGAGGACATGGAGCGGGCCATCGACGCCGCCCGGCGAGCCTTCGACGACACCAACTGGTCGGCCGACCCGAAGTTCCGCCAGCGCTGCCTCCAGCAGCTCAAGGACGCGCTCGAACGCGAGAAGGAGTCGCTGCGGCCGCAGATCGTCACCGAGGTCGGGGCGCCGATCATGCTCACGTACGCGGTGCAGCAGGACTCCTGTATCGAGGACATGCAGTGGGAGATCGACCTCGTCGACCACTACGAATGGGAGCAGGATCTCCCGGTCCACGAGTTCATGGGCATGCGCAGCGCCCGCAAGGTCGTGCGGGAACCCGCCGGGGTCGTCGGCGCGATCACGCCCTGGAACTTCCCGTTCATGCTCAACCTCTCGAAGATCACTCCCGCCCTCGCGGCAGGCAACACGGTCGTGCTCAAGCCCGCCCCCGACACCCCCTGGAGCGCGACGTTCATCGGCCGGGTCGCGGCCGAGCAGACCGACCTGCCGCCGGGCGTGCTCAACATCGTCACCTCCAGTGACCCGGCTGCGGTGGGCGAGATGCTCACGCTCGACCCCCGCGTCGACATGATCAGCTTCACGGGCTCGACCGCGACCGGGAAGCGGATCATGGCGAACGGGTCGCAGACACTGAAGAAGGTGTTCCTCGAGCTTGGTGGCAAGTCGGCCAACATCGTGCTCGACGACGCCGACTTCGCGTCGGTCGTGCCCGCGGGGTCGATGGTGTGCATGCACGGGGGCCAGGGATGCGCGATCACCACTCGCATGCTCCTGCCGCGCGCCCGGTACGACGAGGCGATCGACATGCTGCGGGCCGCGTTCGAGGGCGTCACCTACGGCGACCCCAACGACCCCGGCAACATCATGGGCCCGCTGATCAATGCCCGTCAGCGTGAGCGTGTGCTCGGCTACATCGAGAAGGGCAAGGCTGAGGGTGCGCGGCTCCTCGTGGGCGGGGGCCGGCCCGCGCACCTGCCGAAGGGGTACTTCGTCGAGCCGACCCTGTTCGTCGACGTCGACCCCGACGCCACCATCGCGCAGGAGGAGATCTTCGGCCCCGTCCTCAGCGTGCTCGCCTACGAGGACGACGACGACGCGGTGCGAATCGCCAACAACTCTGCCTACGGCCTGTCCGGGGCGGTCACCAGCGCGTCGCTGGAGCGGGCCGAGTCTCTGGCGCGCCGGATCCGCACCGGGACGGTCTCGGTGAACGGCGGCATGTGGTTCGGGCCCGACTCGCCGTTCGGCGGCTACCGCCAGAGCGGCAACGGCCGCGAGCACGGCATCGAAGGCTTCGAGGAGTACCTCGAGACGAAGACGCTCGGGCTGCCGGCCCCGGCGTGAGCACGCCGGGCGGCGCGAGCGCCCGGCCAGGGAGAGACAAATGAGCGAAACCACGACCGAGATCACGCCCGAGTTCATGGAGCGCGGCTACCTGCCCGCGTTCGAGTCGGTCGACGACGAGCGACGGCATCGCAAGCAGTGTCTCGCGGCCGCGTTCCGCCTGTTCGGGCGGTTCGGCTTCGACGAGGGCGTGGCCGGGCACATCACCGCCCGCGACCCGGAGCGGCTCGACCACTTCTGGGTCAACCCGTTCGGGATGAACTTCAGCCACATCCGCGTGTCCGACCTCATCCTCGTCAACGACCGCGGTGACGTCGTGGAGGGCGACTACGGCGTCAACGCGGCCGCGTTCGCGATCCATTCTCAGGTGCACCAGGCGCGTCCCGATGTCGTGGCGGCGGCGCACGCCCATTCGATCTACGGCAAGTCGTGGTCGACGCTCGCCCGCCGCCTCGATCCCATCACCCAGGACGTCTGCGCCTTCTTCGAGGATCACGGCCTGTTCGACGACTACACCGGCGTCGTGCTCGATCTCGAGGAGGGCAAGCGCATCGCGCATTCGCTCGGGGACCACAAGGCAGTGATCCTGCGCAACCACGGACTGCTCACCGTGGGGCACTCGGTCGACGAGGCCGCGTGGTGGTTCATCACGATGGAGCGCTCGTGCCAGGCGCAGCTGCTCGCGGAAGCCGCCGGCTCACCGGTCCTGATCGACACCGACATGGCGCGGCTCACGTCCCGCCAGGTCGGGTCGCACGCCGCCGGTTACTTCAGCTTCCAGCCGCTGTACGAGAAGATCGTGCGCGAGCAGCCCGACCTGTTGAACTGACTACTTGCGCTGCTCGCGCAGGTAGGCGACGGTGCCCTCGAGGAATCCGTCGGGGTTGCCGACCTTGCCCGTCACGATGTCCTGGAACCACTCGGGAACGTAGATCTCGAACGTGCCCGATCGCAGCTGCTCCACCACCGGCTCGACCATGGCCTCGACCGGGAGCGCCATGCTCATGTCGGCGACGGGCTCGTCGTTGTCGGGGAGGCGGAAGAGCTCGGTGTCGATGATCGCAGGATTGACGACGTGCACCTTCACGTCGGTGTCGGCGAGCGCGAGGTCGACCGCCATCGACTCCGACCATGCCGTGAGCGCCGCCTTGGTGGCCGAGTAGGCGGCTTCGGTCCCGGGGCCGAGCCGGCCGGCGATCGACGAGATGTTGACGATCCGTCCGCCCCGCTCCACGAGCTCCGGCAACAAGGCCAGGGTCAGACGGATGGGCGAGAAGTAGTTGATCGCCATCACGCTTTCGACGACGTCGGGTGTGAGCTCGAGCACGCCGCGCCGCTTCGGGATGCCGGCGTTGTTCACGAGGACGTCGACGCCGCCGAGCTCGTCCACGACGCGCCGGGCGAAGGGCTCGATCCCGTCGAGGTCGGCGAGATCGACCTGCCAGCAACGGGATTCGGGCGTGTGCCGCCGCAGATCGGCGAGCACCTCGTCGAGGAGCTCGGCGCGGCGGGCGCAGATGCCGACGACCGCGCCACGCTCGGCGAAGCCGCGCGCCAGCGCGGCGCCGATCCCGGCCGACGCACCGGTGACGAGAACCTTCTTGCCGTCGAGTTCGTAGGTCGTGCCCAGACCCCCTCTTGAGCGGTGGATTCGGCCTTCCGAGTCAGCATTTCGGGTGATCAACCCGGGGCCCCCGCCAGAAGCTCCGCTTCCGGCGGGGTCAAGAGCTTACGTGGCCGGTAAGGTGCGCCGCCGTGTGGCGGGGTCATTGCGGAGCGACGTAGGCATGCCGCTCGAACCAGCGTCGGTGATGCTGTCGGGCAAGATCGCTGTCGTCACCGGCGCAGCCGTCGGCATCGGAGAGGCCATCGCGTTGGCGTTCGCGAACTTCGGTGCCAACGTCGCGATCTGCGACCGGGACGTGCCGAACCTCGAATCCACTGCCGACGGGATCGAGGCGGTCGGGCGCCGGGTGGTCGCGGCGGAGCTCGACGTCCGCGAGCACGACCAGGTGGAGCGGTTCCTCACGGTGGTCCGCGACCAGTTCGGGCACGTCGACGTGCTCGTGAACAACGCTGGGGGCGGGTTCCAGGCGCAGTTCATGGACGTGCGAGCCAAGGGCATGAACTCGCTCGTGCGCGAGAACTTTGTCAGCGTCGTCGACTTCATCCGCGAGACGGTGCCGATGATGCCGCCGACCGGTGGCTCCATCGTCAACATCACCTCGATCGAGGCGCATCGGGCCGCACCGGGGTACGCCGTCTACGCGTCGATGAAGGCGGCGGTCGCCAACCTGACGATGTCGCTGGCCCTCGAGCTCGGGCAGCGCATGATCCGGGTCAACTGCATCGCACCCGACGTGATCCCGACGCCGGGCATCGGCCAGCCGATCCAGGTGACCACGCCCCTGCCGCGGCGTGGTCACGTCGACGACGTCGCGGCCGCAGCCGTCTATCTGGCCAGTGACCTCAGCAAGTTCGTCACCGGTACGACCCTGCACGTCGACGGCGGCAACCGTGCCGCGGGCGGGTGGCATCGCGACGCGCGCGGCGAGTTCCTGACGTGAAGTTCGGCATCGCGTTGGGCGCGCTCAACGCCCATTTCCATGTCGCGGTCACCGACGAGGCCGAGCGGCTCGGCTTCGAGTCGGTCTGGCTCCCCGAGCACCTCGTGCTGACGATGACGATGACTCGGTCACCGACGCCGGGTGAGGAGCATCCGCCGGTGCCGCCGACCACGCCGGTGTTCGACGCCTTCACGTACCTCGGGTTCCTCGCCGGGCGTACGTCGCGCCTGCGGCTCGGCACCCACGTGTACAACCTCGCGCTGCGGCACCCGTTCGTGGCCGCCCGGGCGGTGCAGACGCTCGACCTCGTGTCGGACGGTCGGGCGGAGATCGGGATCGGCGCGGGGTGGCTGGAGCAGGAGTGGCAGGCGGCGGAGCTCGACTTCCACACGCGCGGGCGTCGTCTCGACGAGGCGCTCGAGGTGTGCAAGCGCTTGTGGTCCGAGCCCGAGGTCGCGCACGACGGCCAGTTCTTCCGGTTCGCACCGGTGGCGTTCGAGCCCAAGCCGGTGCAGCAACCGTGGCCGCCGCTGCTCATTGGCGGCGAGAGTGACGCCGCGCTGGGTCGGGCGGCACGGGCCGCCGACGGGTGGATCGGCATGGCCCACACGGTGGAGTCCGTGGGCGAGCCGGTGGCGCGCCTCCGGGAGCTGCTCGACGGCTACGGGCGCGGCGGCGCCGGCTTCGAGGTCTGCGTCGGAGGGCCGGTCGAACGCCGGGAGGACGTCGAGCGCTGGGAGCAGGCCGGCGTCACCCGCCTCATCGTGTCGCCGTGGCGGCGCTCACCCGAGGCCGTCGACGGCATCAAGGCGTTCGCCGACCTCGTTGGCCTCGACGCGGCGCCTGAGCGGTAGCGGGGGCTGCGGCTTCGCCGGGTCCGCCGTTGCCTGGAGGTCAGACTGCGCCAACGACGTGTGAGCTGCGCACCGTGACGCGGTAACCGTTCGGATCACGGACGGTGAACTCCGTATGGAAGTTCCCGCGTGTGATCGGCGAGGGGTCGAGCCCCCGTTCGGTCCATTCGGTGTGGGCCGCGTCGAGGTCGTCGACCATGAGGTCGAACGGCGTATCGCTGTCGGCCGCGACGTTGCCCTGCAGGAGCAACAGATGCGTGCCGCCGCGGAGCTCGAAGACCGCGACGTGGGCGTCGCGATCGACTTCGCGCATGCCGAGCTCCCGCCAGAAGTCGGCCGACTGATCGACATCGCTCACCGCGAGCACCTCGTGTCCGATCCACACTGACGGCCGTTCGTCCATGCGTGCAGTGTGGCACGAGATCGCGGATCGGTGTCGTGCGTGCCGCTCAGTCCTGGGCGAGCAGGGCGTCGGGGTGGTCGGCGAAATCGCGGATCGTGCCCTTGGTACGGAAGGCGACCTTGCTGATCGACGGCTGCTGCGTGTAGCAGACGCCGGCGGGATAGGGCCCGAGGTCGGCTGCGGTCTCGTAGGCCTCGAGGTCCATGCCCCGCCCCATGCCGATCTCGCACGCGCGCCGCAGCACGATCGCGGCTTCGGCGGCGAGGGGATCGAGGTGCTCGTCGGCCCAGTGGATGAAGCCGCCCTGCCACGGGGCATCGAGGTACGGCGCCGGCTCGACGAGCCGGCGGCTCCGGCCCTCCCACACCAGCGTCCACTCGTGCACGAGCTCGCCGTCGCGCCACAGGCGGGGATGGGTGACGCGGTCGACGACGGGCGGAAGCTCGACGTCGTACTGGCGAGCGGTGTCGCCACGGCCCGCGTGGGCTACGCACAGCCCTGCGAGGTCGAACTGGTGGGTGCAGTTCCAGCGCGGGTCGGTGACCTTCGCCACCGCGGTGCAGCGAGTGGAGAGCTCCATACCCTCGAGCGCATGCAGCTGAACGCCGGCCGCGGGACAGGTGGACCAGGGCCAGCGCCGTGACCGCGCCTCGACACCGGTGACGATCCCCCGCTCGTGACGCAGCGTGACCTCGAAGTGGTGGAAGTCGTCCTCGAGGCCGCCCTCGACCACGCCCGGCGACGCCGTCACCATGCGGATTCGCCGGCGGTAGGGCCCGTTCGGGTCGCCGACGCGCACCGCCGGCGCCGCGCCGGTGCCCGCTCGATCAGGCACTGCGGTTCCTCCCGCCGGGGTAGCCCCCGCCGCCGAACTGGGCGTCGAGGGCGTCGTAGTCGACGGCGAAGCCCTGCCGGGGCAGCTTCTCGACGAACTCGACCGTGCGCGGCTTCTTGTAGGAGGCGATGGCGGTGCGGCAGTGCTCGATGATGTCTTCGGTGGTGGCTTCGGCGTCGGCGTTGAGGACGACGATCGCCTTCACGCTCTGCGTCCACCGCGGGTCGGGGACGCCGATGACCGCGCATTCGGCCACTGCCGGATGGCGGGCGATGCAGCCTTCGACCTCGGCGGGATAGATGTTCTCGGCCGCAGACTTGATCATGCGGGTCGCGGGGCCGATGAACGTGATCGTGCCGTCGGCCTCGCGCCGCCCGAGGTCGTTCGTGTGGTGCCATCCGCCCCGGGTGCGCCGCGCGTTCTCGTCGGGACGGTTCCAGTAGCCATTCATCACGGTCGGTCCCCGGGCCACGATCTCGCCCGTCTCACCCGGCGCAACGTCGTCGCCGAGGGCGTCGACGACGCGCACCTGCACGACCGGCGAGGGCCGGCCGTGCGTGCCGATGCCGCCGGTGCCGAGCGCGTTGAACGTCAACATGCCCATCGTCTCGGTCTGCCCGTACCCGCCCGGGTTCCGAGCCCAGGGGCTGGTGTCGATCGCGACCATGTCGTCCCACTCGGGCCGAGCGCGCGAGGTCCGGAGCGACGAGAGGTCGTAGCGGTGGTCGTGGTTGATCTCGAGGATCTGCTCGAACATCGGCCCCACGAGAAACGCACCGGTGCACCGTTCGGCCTCGATCACGCGGCAGAGCTCCTCCGCTTCGACCCGGCGCGTGAACACGTTGGTCCCGCCGGCGACGAACGTGGCCAGGGTCGTCATGAGCGTGCCCAGGTGGAACAGGGGCCCCGAGTTGAGGTAGCGGTAGCCGGCGTCGATGTCGGCCATGCGGGCCATCATCAGGCCCTGGGTGACGAGCGCGGTGTGGCTCAGCATGGCGCCGTTGGGCCGGCCGCCGAACGCGGCGGTGTAGATGACGAGGAGCGAGGACCCAGCGTCGACCGCGACGCCGGGATCAGCGGTCGACGCACCCGCGAGGAACGCCTCGTACTCGTCGCCGTCGTGGCGGAGCCAGCGGGCCTCGGCGGCCGTGGTCGCGAGCTCGCGGCCGGCGCGCACGGCGTCGCCGACCTCGGTCTCCTGCCACACCACGAGGCGAGGGCGCAGGTCATCGATCACGAACGCCAGCTCGTCGGCGCTCTGGCGCCAGTTGGCGGGGCAGAACATGGCTCCGACCTTGGCCGCGGCCAGCAGGCCTTCGAGCACCCGGAAGGAGTTCTGTCCGAGCCAGAGCAGCCGGTCGCCGGGCTCGACCCCGGCCGTTCGCAGCGCCCCGGCCAGCTGGTTCACGCGTGCGTCGAGGGCCGCGAACGTCAGCCGGGCGTCGCGTCGGAAGTCGGCGTCGATCGCAGCCGGATGTTCGGGCCGGCTGCGCCGGTGCTCGCGCAGGACGTCGGCGAACGTCAACTCGTGCACGTGTTGTCCCGCTCAGGCGCCTTCGGCGCCGGGCCGCTCGGGTCCTGGCTCGCTGCGGCGCAGGCTCGCGCTCCTGCTTCGGCGGTCGGCAAAGCCGCCGCCTCCGCGTCCGATCTCGCGGTGCAATCCGCCTGCGCCGCGGTCGCTCGCCTCAGGGCCATCGCGGCATCTTCCCATACCTGACGCGTTCGTCAGACTCCGCTCAGGGTGGCACGATGGAGACGTGGCCGTGATCCGCATGCGTACGGGGCGGAGCGGCGCGGAGTGGGGGGAGCCCGCGTGATCGATTCCGACCAGCATCTGTTCGAGTCCCGAACCCTCTGGGAGGACCACCTCGAACGCGGGCGGGCCGATCGGGCCCTGCGCATCACCGACGACGACGCCGGCAACGCGTGGCTCACGTGGCAGGGCCGGCGGATCGTCATGGCCGACGTCACCCTGCCGGGCGAGACCGACGCCGTGGGCCGGCGTCTGCAACGTGCGCTCGCGGGGGAGCCCCCGGCCGACCGCTACGACGACATCCTGCCCGCCTCGTACTGGGACCCTCACGCTCGCATCGCCGCGCTCAGCGAGCTCGGGGTCGACGAGACCGTGTTGTTCCCGAACTACGGCCTCGGGTGGGAGCGCGAGCTCGAGTCGGATCTGGAGTCGACGACCGCGAACATGGGAGCGTGGAACCGGTGGGCGGTGGCGGTTGCCCAGGAGGGGGCCGGGCGCTTGCACCCGGTTGCGCACCTGACGCTGCGGGATCTCGACTGGCTCGACAGCCAGGTCGCGGCCCTCGAAGCCGGCGGCGTGCGGCTGGCGATGATCTCGCCCGGGCTCGTCGACGGCCGGCCGCTCTCGCATCCCGACCTCGATCGCGCGTGGGCAACGTTCGTCGACCGCGGCGTCACACCGGTGTTCCACGTCGCCAACGTCACCCGCCCGTTTGCCGACCCGTGGTTCGCGACCGACCCCGAGCCCACGAACCCGGCGATCGCGTCCGTGTTCCTGTGGGCGGGCCCGGCGCTCGGGATCACCGACCTGGTCGTCAACGGCACCTTCGACCGCCACCCGGAGCTGCGACTGGGTGTCATGGAGCTCTCGGCGATCTGGCTGCCGATGTTCCTGCAGTACCTCGACGGCGGCGTCGCCTTCCACGAGCGCCTCCACGGGGCCAAGATCACCGAGCTCGCGCTCCGGCCGAGCGAGTATGTGCGCCGCCACGTGCGCATCGCCGCCTTCTCCTACGAAGGGCCCGACCGCCTGACGCGCAAGTGCGGCGACCTGTTCATGAGCTGCAGCGACTGGCCCCACTCGGAGGGGACGGCGACCCCGGTCGACGACTACCGCGCCCACGCCCGTGGCGCCGGCGACGCCGAAACCGCGCCCGGCCTGCACCGCGACAACATCAACTGGCTGTTGCGTCGCTCGTAACGCGCAGGAGGCACTATTCCTTCGGCGGGCGGACGTTGATCACCAGCGTGAAGATCGAGGTGACGACCGGGTCGCCGGAGTCGGCGTCCTTCCACTCGGTCTCGGTGACGTAGAACTCGAGCTTGCCGCCGCTCGAGCGCTCCTTCTCGTACACGTCGGTGATCACCGTGGTGCCTTCGAGGATGTCGCCGACGCGGGGCCAGCGGTGGTACTCGAAGGCCTGCTCGCCGTGGAGGATGGCGCGTCCGGGGCCTCGCAGCTTCTCGATCGGGAGCCCGGCGGCGCCGCCGGTGCCGAGCGATCCCCAGTACGACATCACGAACGGGAACGTCGGAGGGACGGGCGCGGCGTCGTCGCGATACCGGTCGCTGGTGTCGCCGAGCGCCTCGGCGAACACTCGCACCGGCCCGCGTTCGATCACGACGCGCTGCGTCCCGGTCTCCTGACCCTTGAGCTCGGTGAGTGCCATCGCTCGGGCAACCTACTTTCTGTCGTTGTCGGCTGTCATCGTCTGCAGCTCGCGCTTGACCACCTTGCCGGTGGCGTTGCGCGGCAACTCGTCGAGGAACGTGACCTGGCGCGGCCGCTTGTAGTCGGCGAGCCGCTCGGCGCAGAACGCATGCAGGTCGTCCTCGGTCAGCTGCGTGTCGGGACGCCGTACCACGAAGGCGGCGACGTCCTCGCCCAGCACCGGATGGGGCACGCCGGTCACCGCCGCCTCTCGCACCGCCGGGTGCTCGAGGAGCACGGTCTCGATGTCGGACGGGTAGATGTTGTGCCCGCCCCGGATGATGAGGTCCTTCTTGCGCCCGACGATGTAGAGGAAGCCGTCTTCGTCCTGGTACGCGAAATCGCCGCTGCGGAGCCATCCGTCGCTGGTCCAGGTCTGCGACGTGGCGCCGTCGTCGCGGTAGTACTCGCGCTGTCGCCCCGGTAGCCGCGCCAGCAGCTCGCCCACCTCGCCCGGCGGACACTCCTGCCCGTCGTCGTCGACGATCCTGATCTCGGTCGGCGGCATCGGCTTGCCGACCGACCCGATGCGCTTGGTGGCCTCCTCCTTGGGCATGACGACGTATGCGGGCCCGGCCTCGGTGAGGCCATACGAGTTGGTGACGCCGGCTCCGGGCAGTCGCTCCTGCAACGCCCGCAGCGTCCGGGCCGCCAGCGGCGCGCTGCCAATCGAGACCGCCTGCAGGCTCGAGAGGTCGCGCTTCTCGAACTCGGGGTGGGCGACGAGGAGCTCGGCCATGGCGGGGACGAGGAACGCCATCGTGGGCCGCTCCTGCTCGACTGCGTCGAGCCAGCGGCTGGCGTCGAAGCGCGCCAGGTACAGGCTGCGCATGCCCATCTTCATCGCGTTGTAGATGAAGGTAATGCCCGCGAACGTGAAGAGCGGTGCACCGTGCAGCCACGCGTCGCGGGTCCAGAGCGGCTCGTGGTTCGGGATCATCGACAGGTTGCCGTGGCGTACGGCCACGCCCTTGGGGAGCCCCGTCGTCCCCGACGTGTACATGATGTCGGCGAGGTCGTCGACGCCGACGTCGACTCGGTAGTCGGACGCGTCGGGGTCGAGGGCGTCGTCCCAGGCAACGACGTCTTCCGCGGCCTCGCTCGACACGAGGAACCGGATCGACGGCACCTCTGCCCTGACCTCGCGCGCGGTGCTGAGCAACGCGGCGCAGGTGAGCTGGGCCGCGATCTCGGCGTGACCCAGGATCGCGACGAGCTCACGCGGCGAGAGTCGTGTGTTGGTTGGCACCGCGATCGCGCCCGCCTTGTGGATCGCGGCGTAGGCGACGATCCAGCGCAGCGACTCGTCTCCCGGGAGGTAGATCGAGACCCGGTCGCCGGGTGCGATCCCGCGCGCCGCCAGCCCGCGGGCGAGGCGGTTCGAACAGGTGTCCCATTCCTCGAACGTGATCGAGGCGCCCGACAGCAGATCGACGTACGCGGCCTCGTCGGGGTAGCGGCTCGCCATGAACCGGAGCTGATCGACCTGGAGCTCCCCCAACGCGCCCATCGTCCTTCCTTGTCGCACTCGCAAGCTCGGGCTTTGCGACGACGGTCGGCAAAGCCGCCGCCGTCGGACTTCCTTGTCGCCCTCGCAGGGCTCGGGCTTTGC
>JAPSGP010000382.1 GCA_031177445.1 Acidimicrobiia bacterium | reverse complement strand
CGAAGGTCGGCGCCGACTTCCGGCGGTACGGCCGGGCCGCGTCGGGGTCGAGCTGGTGCAGGATCACCTGCACCTCCGGCCCGGGCGCCGCCAGCTCGTGGTAGCCCCGCTCGAGCATCACGCCGCGCAGCCCTTCGGTGAACCACTGCATCTGGCTGTGCGGGGGATCGCCGTTGAGCGCGAACGAGCGAGGCACGACGCTCGCGCGAGCGAGCCCGATCGCGGCGGTCTCGGTGCGGGTCATGTCGCGGAGACTCCCGAACTCGACTGGGCCACAGCGTAGATTGCGCAGGACCGCCGAACGCCGAACGCCTACCGCGCAGTAGGCCGAGCGCGAGCGGGCCCGACCGCGTCTCGCCCGCTACCGTCGCAGAACGTGGGGAAGGCAGCGGTGGTTCCGGCGGAGCCACCGGTCGAGCTTCGGTTCCGGCGACAACTCACGTACCGGAAGGCGCTCGGCGACCTGTGGCACTTCCGAGAGCTCGTCCTCACGCTCGGCGAGCGGGAGCTCCGCGCACGCTACAAGCAGGCGTTTCTCGGCTTCTCCTGGGCGATCCTCACCCCGCTCGTCTACATGGTCGTCTTCACGGTCTTCTTCCAGCGGGTCGCGGACGTCGACACCGAAGGGGCTCCGTACGCCCTGTTCAGCTACATCGCACTGGTGCCGTGGACCTTCTTCTCGAACGCGGTGTCCCTCGGTGGCGTCTCGCTGATCCAGAACATCCCTCTCCTGAACAAGGTGTACTGCCCCAGAGAGGTGTTCCCGATCGCCAGCACGTGCGTCGCGGCTGTCGATGCGGCGTGTTCGCTGCTCGTGCTCGCTGTGCTGTTCCTCGTCTACTGGTACCCGCCGGCGTGGGCCTCGATCTGGGTGCCGGTGCTGTTCGTCGTGCAGCTCGCGTTCACGCTCGGCGTCGCCTTCATCCTGTCGTCGGCCCTCGTGTACGTGCGCGACCTCCGGCACATGGTCCCGATCATCCTCCAGCTGGGACTGTTCGCCTCGCCCGTCGCGTACGGCATCGACGAGATCCCGACGTCGTTCCGGTGGCTGTACGCGCTGCTGAACCCGCTCGCCCCGGTGATCGACGGTTACCGGCGCACGGTGTTGCACGGCGCAGCGCCCGATCTGACGCTGCTCGGGTTGGGCGCGTTGACCGCGACCGTCGTGCTCACCGGCGGGTACGCGCTGTTCAAGCGGCTCGAGACGGGGCTCGCCGATGTCGCGTAGTGGCGCGATCGTCGCCGACCGGATCTGGAAGCGCTTCCGGCCCGAGCAGAGCCGGATGCTGTTGCGCGACCAGCTGCAGTCGTTCCGGCACCGGAAGGGGCGCCGGGAGCGGACGTGGATGTGGGCGCTGCGCGACATCAGCGTGGCGCTCGAGCCCGGTGACTCGCTCGGCCTCATGGGGCCGAACGGCTCGGGCAAGTCGACGCTGCTGAAGATCCTGACCCGGGTGATGTACCCGTATGCGGGCCGACTCGACGTGAGCGGTCGGGTGGGCGCGCTGATCGAAGTGACGAGCGGGCTGCATCCCGATCTCACGGGACGTGAGAACGCCTTCCTCGTGGGATCGCTCCTCGGGCTGTCGCGCAAGGATGTCGCCCTTCGCTTCGACGACATCATCGCCTTCGCCGAGCTCGAGGCCGCCGTCGACCGCCAGGTGAAGTTCTACTCGAGCGGCATGAAGATGCGACTCGGCTTCGCGGTGTCGGCATTCCTCGAGCCCGACATCCTGATCGTCGACGAGGTGCTCGCGGTCGGCGACGCGTCGTTCCAGACGCGCTGCCTCGAGCGCATGCGTGACGTGCTCGCCCAGGGCACGACATTGATCTACGTGTCGCACGACCTGCCGACCATCGAGGCCACGTGCGCGCGGTCGATCTGGCTCTCGCACGGAGAGGTGCAGAGCGACGGGCCCACGCCGGCGGTGCTCGTGGACTACCGGCGGTCGCTCGAGGAAGGGGCCGTGCTGCAACGGCGGAACGACGGGCCGGTGCGGGTCCTCGAGGTCACCGTCGACGGCGAGGACGGTCGAGCTCCGCAGACGAACGAGCCGCTCGAGGTCACGATCGTGCTCGAGGCGCGGGAGGCGAAGAGCGGGCCACTGTTCCTCGGCGTGACCGAGGGCCCCGGGACGCCCGTCCTCACCTTCTCGCACGACCTCATCCTCGAGGAGGGCAAGACGTCGGTGCGGCTTCGCGTCGCCGACCTGCCGCTTCCTCGCGGCCGGTTCTATCTGTGGATGGGGATGTTCGGCGGGCGCGGGCGCCGGCACACGTTCCTGCCCTGGGGGCCGGTGGCGCACTTCGACGTCGCCGGCCCCGCCCTCGGTCCGACGCCCCATGGCATCGTCCGGCTCGCACCCGTCTACGCGTACGCCAGCTGGGACATCGACCGACCGCAAGGATCCAGCGCGTAGACGCGCCGCGTCAGCTCGAGAGCTGGCTCATGAACTGGTTGAGATCGAAGTAGTCGCGCCAGGCGGCGATCTTGCCGTCGCGGACCTCGAACGTCCCCATCACCGGCAGCTCGATGGTGACGTTGGGGAGCACGAAGACGTCGGTGCGCTCGGTCAGGACGACGGGGCCGTCGGCGACGATGTGGTGCACGCGGAACTCGAGCTTCTCGACGCCCGCCGTGAAGCCCCCCAGCGTCGACTTGATGGCGTCGACGCCGACCACCGGATCGACCGGGATGTTGTGGTACACGGCGTCGTCGGTGAAGAAGTTGCCGATCCGATCGAGGTCCATGCTCTCGATGTCGGTGCAGAACCGCCGCACCACGTCGATCGGTGTCTCGCTCGCCATTACCGCTCCTCCTTGTCCTTTCAAACTGCCACGCGGAAGCCGTCGAGCACTCCCCGCCAGCGGTCGGTCTCGATGCCCGTGGGCGGGTTCAGGCTCACCCGGTCGACGAGCCCACCGAATCGCTCGAGGATGAGGTGACCGATCTCCTCCGGCTTCCCGCGGACGCTGAACAGATCGATCAATTCGTCGGTGACGAGGTCGCTCATCTGGGGCCAGCGCCCTTCCTTCGACAAGCGGTTGAGCTCCGGTTGGAGCTCGCCCCAACCGTGCAGGTCGAGCACCCGCCGGTACGCCGGCGTCGAGCCGTAGAAGGCGAGGCGCGTCCGCAGGTCGGAGACGGCGTGGGCGACCGCTTCCTCGGTCTCCGCCATGATCACCATCAGCGGGAAGGAGATCTGGAACCCGTCACGGGAGCGCCCGGCACGAGTCAGGCCGCGCTCGATGGCCGGCAGCGTTACCTCCCGCAGGAACTGCGCGGTGCTGAACGGATGCACGAGGAAACCGTCGCCGACCTCGCCCGCCACCTCGGTCATCGCCGGCCCGAACCCGTTCGGCCTCCCGCGCCTCTGGCTCGC
>JAPSGP010000381.1 GCA_031177445.1 Acidimicrobiia bacterium | reverse complement strand
CATGGCTGATCGCCTTACGTCGGTTTATGAGTCGGTTGCGGAGAGATAAAGCAGACGCGGAGGGGATGGACCGATCGCCCGTTTCCCGTTATGCTCCCTCCGCTAACTGACCGTGCGGTCAATTTTTCCCTCATCCGTACAAGGCGGGACGGGCGGGACGATGGACGAAGGACGGGGCGTGGCTACCACAGAAGCAACATTTGGCCCCGTTGCGGTCCCGGTCCCGCACGCCTCGAGTTCCAACAGGCATGGTTACGTCGACATGGTCGGCACCACACCGGTCACGAAGGCAACCTGGCGTGCCAAGCGGCTGGTCGATCTTCTCGGCTCCTGCGTCGGACTGCTGCTCCTGTCGCCTGTGCTCCTCATAGCCGCGCTCGGCGTGAAGCTGACGAGTCGGGGGCCGATCCTGTTTCGCCAGCCGCGCGTCGGGCGTAACGGCTCGCAGTTCACGATGTACAAGTTCCGGACGTATCCGGTCGATCACGTCGACGACAAGTTCTCGCGCGACCACGACGAGTGCCCGTTGGTGTGGGGGCGCTTCCTTCGGCGCACGAGCGTCGACGAGCTACCGCAGCTCTTCAACGTCCTCACGGGTCAGATGTCGCTCGTCGGGCCGCGACCAGAGCGACCGCACTTCGCTGGGCCCCTCGCGAAGGCCGTGCCCGAATACGACGCGCGCCACCGGGTCCCGGGCGGGATCACCGGCGCCGCGCAGATCGAAGGGCTCTGGGGGAACAGCTCGATCCTGAAGCGGGTCCATCTCGACAATCGCTACATCGACCAGTGGTCGTTCCGAGGTGACCTGGGGATCCTTCTGCGTACACCCGGCGCGATCCTGCGCAAGAGTCGCGGCTCGAACGGCTGCGACTAGCTGTCGAATCGCGCGCTGCGCTTTTCCAGAAACGCTGCGAACGCCTCCTGCGCGTCGGCCGTCTGGCTCGACAGCGCCATGACGCGCGTCGCGTAGGCGTACGCATCGGCCTCGTCAAGGCCGATCTGGGCGTAGAACGTGCGCTTGCCGAGCGCCTTCGACGCGGAACTGCCGCGGCTGGCTCGGCGGGCGAGATCGAGCGTCGCCGCCTCGAGGTCGTCGGCGGGAACCACGCTGTTCACCAGGCCCCAGTCCAGCGCGGTACGGGCGTCGATCGTGTCGCCGGTGAGTCCGAGCTCCAGCGCGCGCTTGGGCGACACGTTTCGCCCCACGGCCACGAGCGGGGTATGGCAGAACCAGCCGCCGCGTCCTCCGGGCGTGGCAAAGGATGCGTCCTCGGAGGCGACCGCGAGATCGGCGCTGGCGACGAGCTGACAGCCTGCAGCGGTTGCGAGGCCATGTACCCGGGCGACCACCGGCTGGCCGATCGACTGCATGGTGAGCATCAGCTCGGTGCACGCTTCGAGCAGGGTCTCGATCGACTCGATGCCGGCGCCGACAAGCTCGCCGAAGTCGTGACCGGCCGAGAACACCGGCCCGTTGCCGGCGAGCACGACGGCCCGGGCATCGCGCTCGCCGGCGGCGACGAACGCCTGGGTGAGTTCCCGCAGCAGATCGAGCGACAGGGCGTTACGGCGTTCGGGACGGTTCATCGTGATGGTCGTGAACCCGTCCTCGGTCTTCACGAGCACGTGATCGGAGCCCATTGGGTCCCCCCAGGTCGCGCACGACCACGGTACCGGGATCCGATTGTGCCGCGACTACACGCTCGTCATCGGGCGCGCGCTCACCGACTGCTGACGGTCAGCGACGGCGCCGCCCACAGCCGCCGGGCCCGCGCCCGCGGCGCGAGCGCGCTCGGGGTCGCCGCGGATCGGTCGCCCCCCGAGGCCCGCGACCGCGAAGCGGTACGCTCGGATCAGCCGGTCGACCTCGAACAGCAGTGCCTCGAGCTCTTCCGCGCCGGGACGGTGGCTGAACTCCACCACCCCCCGGGTGCCGACGGAGGTCTGTTCGGGCATCTCGATCCCGCCGACCGACAGGGCCTCCAGCAGGGGGAGCAGCTCGAACTCGATCCGCTCGGCGAAGCTCCGCTGCGCTGCCGCAGGAGGCGGGTCGTCCTCCCACAGGCCGAGCGCTTCGAGCTCGCCTTCGATCGCACGGGCGAGGGCGGCCGCCCTCGCGCACATCGGCTGGGGGGCGCGCAGCTTCGGCATCACACACCGTCCAGGTCTCGTGCCATGTTTTCGAACCGGATCTGACGGTCGAGAAAGGCGAGCCGAGCGACCCCGGTGGGGCCGTTGCGGTGTTTGGCAACCACGATCTCGGCGGTTCCTCGCTGGTCGGACTCCGGGTTGTAGATCTCGTCGCGGTAGATGAAGGTGACGACGTCGGCGTCTTGTTCGAGCGACCCGGACTCACGAAGGTCGGCCAGCATCGGCCGCTTGTCCTGGCGGTACTCGAGCTGGCGGTTGAGCTGCGAGAGCGCCATCACCGGGCACTCGAGCTCGCGGGCCAGGATCTTGAGGTTGCGCGAGATCTCGGAGATCTCGACCTGGCGGTTCTCGACCTGCCGCGGCCCGCTCGTGCTCATCAGCTGGAGGTAGTCGACGACGATCAAGCCGAGGTCGCCGTGGCGGGCACGCGTGCGCCGCGCCTTGGCCCGCATCTCCATCACCGTGCAGTGCGGGTTGTCGTCGATGAGCAGGGGCGCGCTGCCGAGCCGCCCAACTGCGTGCACGATCTTCTGCCAGTCGGCCTCGGGAACGCGCCCCGTCCACAGGTTGCGAGCGTCGACCCGCGCCTCGATCGCGAGCAGTCGCTTCGTGAGCTCGAGGTTGCCCATCTCCAGCGAGAAGAACAGGACGGGCCGGTTGGCGAGGGCGACGCTCCTCGCCGCACCCAGCGCGAACGCCGTCTTCCCCATTGATGGCCGAGCGGCGACGATGATCAGGTTCGAGGGCTGGAGCCCGAGCAGCATCGTGTCGAGGTCGTGGTAGCCGGTCGGGACGCCGGTGACGTCGGTGCCGCCGTACATCTGCTCCAGCTGGTCGAGTGTCTCCTGGAGCGCGTCGGACATCGTGGTGAGCGACGAGCTCTGCCGGCGCTCGGCGACGTCGAAGACGAGCGTCTCGGCGCGATCGAGTGTCTCGGGGACGTCGTCGGGGGCGTCGTAGCCCATCTCGGCGATGTCGCCGGCGACGAGGATCAGCCGGCGCAGCAGCGCGAGCTCGTTGACGATGCGGGCGTAGTGCCCGGCGTTGGCCGACGCCGGCGTGGCCGCCTGGATGCGCAGGAGCGTGTTCTTGCCCCCGATGGGATCGAGGAGATTGGCCCGCCGCAGCTCCTCGGCAACGGTGACCGGATCGGCGGGCTCACCGGCGCCGTTCAGCGAGAAGATCGCTTCGTGGATGTGGGCGTGCGCGGGCTTGTAGTAGTCGGTCGACTCGACGCCGA
>JAPSGP010000380.1 GCA_031177445.1 Acidimicrobiia bacterium | reverse complement strand
GCTGACGTGACGCTCCAGGCGCTCGCCGAACACGTCCGATTGTTCCCGCCCGGCGTGCCCGGGCTCGTCTTCACGAACGACCGCAAAGAACCGATCCGGCGTGCCCGGTTCTCGGACATATGGCGCCCCGCCGTCATCGCCGCCGGTGTGCCGGCAGGGACGACGTATCACAGCCTGCGCCACCACTACGCGTCGCTACTTATCCACGGCGGCGAATCCGTGAGGACGGTGCAGGCCCGACTCGGCCATGCGTCGGCGACCGAGACCCTCGACACCTACGCTCACTTGTGGCCCGACTCCGAGGATCGGACACGGACGGCGGTTGATTCGGCGTGGCGCCGTGCGCCCTCCTTGCGCCCCGCGGTGCAGGCCTAGGCCGCTAGAGGAACTCGAAGTCCATTGGATTCGGGGATCGCGTCCGCTGCCAGAACTCGAGCAGCGTGAACGGCCAGTTCTGCGTGATGTGCCCGTCGGCGTTCTTGTACCAGCTGTTGACGCTGGACGCGCCCCACGCCATGCGGGCGTTGCCCTCGTCGACGAGCTGGTTGTACGCGTCGTAGACGTCGCGGCGGCAGTCGAGGGCGCGCGCCCGCCGCTCCAGCAGCAGACGAATGCAGCCGAGCATGTATCGCACCTCGCACTCCGAGAAGAAGATGATGCTGCCGTTGGCGACCAGGTTCGTGTTCGGGCCGTACAGGCAGAACAGGTTGGGGAACCCGGGCACGGTCATCCCGAGATAGGCGCGCGGGCGGCCCTCCCAGTTCGCGTGCAGATCGACTCCTCCTCGCCCCGTCACCCGCATCGGGGTGAGGAAGCGCGAGGCGCGGAAGCCGGTGGCGTAGACGATCGCGTCGACGCGGTGCTCGTGGCCGTCGGCGGTCGTGACGCCGTGTCGGGTGATCTCGCGGATCGAGTCGGAGACGAGGCGCACGTTGTCGCGCTTGAGCGCCGACGCCCACGTGCCGTTGTCGAGCAGCATCCGCTTGGCGAGCGGCGGGTACTGCGGGACGACTTGCTCCCGCAGCTCGGGGGCGTCGGCGAACTGCCCTTCGAGATACCCGGTGAGCATGCCGCGCAGCGCGTCGTTGAGCGGCCCGACCGAACGGCCGTCGGCCGGCCAGTCGGGGTCGACGCGCGCGGCGGGGAGCGCGCCCTCGGCGAGCCGCCAGAACAACCAGAACCGGTACCACTGGGCGTAGTGCGGGACATTCCGCAGCAACCACTGGGCCGTTTCGGGCACGTCCGCGTGGTACTCGGGAGAAGGCATGAACCAGTTGGGCGTGCGCTGGAACACGAGCAGCTCATCGGCCTGCTTGGCCACCTCCGGGATGAGCTGGATGCCACTAGCGCCGGTGCCGATCACCGCCACGCGCTTGCCTGCCAGGTCGACTTCGTGGTCCCACTCGGCCGAATGGAACCTGGGGCCGGCGAACCGCTCGCGGCCCGGGAACTCCGGGATGTTCGGTCGGTTGAGCTGGCCGACCGCGCTGACGAGCACGTCGGTCTCGATTGTCTCCTGTCCTCCGCCCGGCGTGCGTACGAGCACCCGCCAGCGACGGGTGTCGTCGTCGAACGCGGCGTGCAGCACCTCGGTGCCGAACCGGATGTGCCGGCGCACGCCGAGGTCCTCGGCGCAGCTGCGGAAGTAGTCGAGCAGCACCTCCTGGGTGCTGAAGTGCTGCGGCCAGTCGTGACGCTGGACGAAGGAGTAGCTGTAGAGATGGTTGGGGACGTCGACCCGGCAGCCGGGGTACTGGTTCTCGAACCAGGTCCCGCCGACGTCGTCGTTCTTCTCGAGGATCACGTACGGCACGCCCGCCTGCTCGAGGCGGTGGCCGGCGATCAGGCCCGACATCCCGGCGCCGACCACGGTGACGTGCAGCGTGCGCTCGGGATCGATGGCGTCGGGCCGCCAGTCAGGAGCTCGCAGGTCGTCGCCGGTGACGGCCAGCTCCTCGAGGAGCAACGACAGGCAATCGTCCGAGACCGCCTCGCCCGCCATGAACTCGACCGCCTGGCGCACGGCGGGGGTGTCGGTGGCCGGTACGAGCTTCTCGCCGTGGTCGCGCAGGCGCGCCAGCGCCTCGACGGCCACTCGGCGGCCTTCGGCGCGCTGCTCGGACGACAGCCCGCCGTGGACCAGAGTGATCTGGGCGGGATCGGGTCGGAGGTCCGCGCGCAGGAGCGAGAGATCGCCCGTCGCCAGCGCCAGCGCCGCGAGCAGCGGCGGCAGTGGCGTCCGTCGCACCATCGCCTGCAGCGCGTCGTCGTCGACGAACGGCACGGGCGCGACGGCCTGACTCGACACTGACATGTGCGTCAGAGTCTAGGACTGGCTTGTGGCGCCGACCGCCGGTGCAGAAGGATCCCGGCCATGCCGTACCGCGTCGTGCAGTGGACGACGGGCAAGGTTGCTCGCAAGGCGGTGAACGCCGTCCTCGTCCATCCCGACCTCGAGCTCGTCGGCGTCTATGCCTACAGTCCCGAGAAGGTCGGCAAGGACGTGGGCGTGCTCTGCGGGCTGGATCCGATCGGCCTCCAGGCCACCGACGACGCCAGCGCGCTGTTGCGCCTACACCCCGACTGCGTCGTCTACAACCCGCTGCACCCCGACGTGAGCGAGCTCGCGCGGATCCTCGAGACCGGGATCAACGTCGTGACCACGTCTGCGTTCATCACCGGCTGGAGCTTGCCCGACGGCGGGCGCGACAAGATCCAGGCCGCCGCGCGCGCCGGGGATGCCAGCATCTTCGGCAGCGGGATGAACCCGGGCTTCGCCGACCTCCTCGGGGCCGTGGCAGGCGGCGTGTGCACCCGCATACGCCACGTGCGCGTCACCGAGTCCGTCGACGTCAGCCTGTTCGCGGGCGATCACAACATGGACGAGCTCGGCTGGGGCCTGCCGCCGGATGCCCCCGGTCACGCCGATCAGGTGCGGGCTGCCACGCTCGTCTTCGGCGACGCGCTCGAGCTCATGGCCGAGCTGTTCGGCGCCGCGCTCGACGAACGTCGATGCTCCGTCGAGTTCGCGCTCGCCACCGCCGACCTCGACCTGCCCGGGCGACCCATCGCGGCCGGTCGCGTCGCCGGGTTGAAGGTTGTCTGGGAAGGGATCGTCGACGGGCGCCCGCTCATCGAACTGCGCCAGGTGTGGATGATGGGGGATCGGGTCGAGCCGGCGTGGCCGGTAGAGCACGGGTATGTCGTCGAGATCGACGGCGAGCCCAAGATCCGGCTCAAGCTCGACGTCTGGCCCCACCAGGAGGACCTGTCGAGATTGACCGCCGACGACCTGCACGGTCTCGGGATGATCATCACCGGCCTGCCGGCGGTGAACGCGATCCCGGCCGTGTGCGCGGCCGAGGCCGGCATCCGGACGTTCGCGGATCTTCC
>JAPSGP010000379.1 GCA_031177445.1 Acidimicrobiia bacterium | reverse complement strand
CTCGCCGTAGACGAGCAACGGGTCCTGGTCGAGCGCGCCCGGGGTCTCGGCCGACGGTGAGAGCTTGAACCAGAAGTCCGTCTTCTGCTTCTCGTACGGCTCCCTGGTCTCGGTCACGCGCCCCCGGATCTCGCAGATCGGGAACCCCATGCGGGCGATGCCGGCCTCGATCGCGTCGCCGTCTCGGCGGGCCCACACCTCGCCGATCTTCTTCGGCTCGCCGTACGTGTCGCGCCCGCCGATGACCGACTGCTCGGTGGTCATCGGCATGAAGAGCGGGTATTCCCCGATCCGGTCGCCGTGCCGCGCCTGGACCCCGAACCAGCCCGCGCCGAAGGCGGGCAGGCCCGGCATCTCGACCGTGGTGATCGTGAGCCGCACGAGCGGCTCGGGGCCGGGTGCGAGCGGAGGCGGGAGCACCGCGGCGATCAGCTCCGGATCCGTCTCCCACAGCGCCGTCACGGCATGCGACCAGACCTCGGCCGTCGTCGCCTCGATCTCACGGCTGCGCTGCTCTCGCTTGGCTCCGTACCGGATTTCGACCATCACGTACCGCCTTTCGAGGGCTCTGTTTCACCAGGTTGGGGTCACCAGGACTTGATCGCGAGCTCGCCTTCGAACGCGTTGCAGGTGGAATCCGCCGGGTAGTCCTCGGCGGGCAGGAAGCGGCGCACCTCCTCGACCTTCGGTCCGATGCGATCGCCGATCGGTCGCAACCGCTCGAGGTCGAAGCCGTAGAAGCGCGCCGCGTTGGTCTCGACCATCGCCCGCACGTCGGCGGGATCGGAGGACGAGAACGCGACCCGGAGTGCCTCCGCCGTGTGCGGGTACGAGCCCTCGCTGTGCGGGTAGTCCGCGCCCCACATGATCCGGTCGACGCCGATCTCGGGCACGAGCGGCGCCTCGCTCGGTCGTAGGAAGCTCGCCCCCACCCACACGTTGCGCCCGAAGTACTCGCGGGGTGTGAGCTTCAGCGCGCCGACCGATGCACCGAAGAAGGCCGCCTCCGCGCTGCCACCCCGCGTCATGCGGGCGAAGAACCATTCCAGGGTGTCGAGGCCGCGCGGGATCCAGGCAACCCCCTGCTCGGTGAGGCTCACGCGCAGGCGTGGGTGGCGATCGAGCACGCCTCCGAAGATCAGATGCCACAACGGTCGGTGCGCGAACCACGGCAACTCGATGAGCATGATCGCCCGCGCCGGGTCGAGCTCGCCGAAGTCCGGCAGCCCGCTGCCGCTGTGGACGTTGACCGGCAAGTCGAGGTCCTCGCACAGGCTCCAGAGCGGCTCGTAGTACGGATCCCAGAGCTCGTGGAGATGTGAGTTGGGAGGGATCGCGGGCAGGAGCACGCCGCCGCATACCCGCATCTGGTCGCGGATCGCACGAACCTCCGCGCAGGCGTCGTCGACGTCGTTCAGGAAGATCTGCACCATGCCGGCGCGCCGGTCCGGCGCGGCAGCGCAAAAGTCGACGAGCCAGCGGTTGTGGGCCTGCACTCCTGCCCAGCGGCGCTCGTACTCGCCTGCGGTGGGCGGGAGCGAGGTGAGGTTGCTCTGCTCGAAGAACGGCGGCACGGTGTTCGGGAACAGCACCTCGGCCGCGATGCCGTCGGCATCGAGCTCGGCGAGGCGGCGCGCGCTGTCCCAGTTGCGGTACGCGGTGGGAGCGAGGAGATCGGCGAACGGATTCACGTACGCGGCGGCCCACGCGTCGAACTCGTCGTGCCAGCGGCGCTCGAGATAGGGCTTGTAGTCGCGCAGGTCGGCGCCGGCGTGGCCGTCGGCCGAGATCACCGTGTATCGCTCCGGGGCTTCGATGGTGTTGGTCATACGCGTCTGTCTCCGGTCAGAGATCGTGATGGGGAGGGAGCTGCCCTCGGGCGATCGCGTCGGCGCGCGCGTGGAGGAGGGCACCGGCCTCGTCGAGGTCGTGTCCGATGACGAAGCGGCCTTGCTTGAGCTGATCGAGCACGAACCGGCCGAGCTCGAGCAGGTCCACGACGTCGGCGTTCTTCCCCGCGGCTGCGAGCCGTTCCCGGAAGTCGGCGAAGGTCAGGACCGGCCCGGGCGCGTGCTGCTTCTCGCGCGCGAGCTCCGGCGGGCGATTGCGCTGGGCGGTCCACAGACCGGTGTCGAGCAAGCCACCCGAGGGGTAGAACACCGCCGCCCGGACGTTGGTGCCGTTGTCCTCGAGCTGGTGCGCGAGCGCTTCGGTGTAGCAGCTGATCGCCGCCTTGCTCGCGGCGTAGACCGACGCGTAGGGCACGGGCGCGATGCCACCGTCGCCCGACGACGTGTTGATCACGACTCCCGGCTCGCCGGACTCGATCATCCGCGGCACGAACGCGAGCACGCCGTTCGCCACCCCGAACACGTTGACGCCGAAACACCACTTCCAGTCGTTCGGCTCCTGCTCCCACGGCAACCCGCCGCCGCCGGAGGTGACGCCGGCATTGTTGAAGAGCAGATGGCACGCCCCGTGGCGCTCGAAGACGGTCTTCGCGAGCGTTTCGACCGATGCGAAGTCGGATACGTCGGTGCGGACGCCCGTGAGGTCGCCCCGACCTTCCAGCTCGGAGACCGCCACCTCGAGGGCCGACTCCTCGACGTCGGCGATCACCACTCGGGCACCTTCGTCCAGCAGCGCCTCGACGATGCCGCGCCCGATCCCGCTGGCGCCCCCGGTGACCACGGCCACCCGATCGCGCAGGTCGGTGATCATGCACTCCCCCCTCGCGGATCCACGCTACGTCGGGACGCCCGTGCGGGTCGCCGCGATCGCAGGCCCGATCCAGCGCCGTAGGTACGCCCGCTGCTCGATCGGAGATCGCGGCGGGTGCCCCGGATCGAAGACGAACGACTGGAGCAGCCGGAGTGTGAGCTCGACGAGCCCGTCGATATCGTCGTCGTCGAAGCCGTGCGCCGCCCAGTCGATCGGCAACCGGTGGTACATCCGCCGGCCGAGGTCCATCGACATCGGAGAGGTGACGCCGGCAACGAACATGTCGCGCCGCCCGAGCGCCGGCAACAACGAGAGATAGCGCTCGTGCGGGAGCCGGTCGAGGCAGAACGACAGCGCTTCCACGATGATCTCGGCGGGATCGTCGAGGTCGACGACGTGTGCCACCACGCGCTCGGTGAACGCCTCCGCCGCGACCGCGCCGGTTGCTCGGAAGAGCTGCTCGGTGGTCGGGAAGTAGCGGTAGACGGTCTGGCGCGTCACCCCGAGCTCGGCGGCTACGTCCGCGAGGCCGGTCTTGGCGCCGAACCGGTCGACACAACGCATCGTGGCCGCGACGATGCGCTGGCGCGCCTCGTCGTCGCTCGCCGGCGGGGAGCCGTTCCACCCGTGCGTGCGCATTGACCCGACACTAGACCATACGACCATACAAACACCGTCTGGTCG
>JAPSGP010000378.1 GCA_031177445.1 Acidimicrobiia bacterium | reverse complement strand
GTCGGGCCGAGCCCGCATCCACGGGGCCGAACCTACCGATGCCGAGGGGGTAGGGCTCGGCCCGACGCCGAGCCTGCTCGGAAGCGGTCGCCGGCTCCTGCCTCGCAGCCTGGTCGTGGCGGTTGGTGCGACTACTGCCGCCGGTGCTCGTGAGCGGTCAGGTGCCGGCGACGGCAAGATGGGTGCGGCGCCAGTCGTCCCACTCGTCGGTGAAGTAGCGCACGCGTGTCTTCTTGTACTCCTTGACCGACCACAGCAGGGCGTAGTCGTCGATACCGGTGTCGGCGCGGATGGCCGCGATGGTGTCCTCGCAGTCGCGGGCGTTGTGCCCATGGACCATCGTGAAGACGGAGTACGGCCAGTCTTCGTAGGTCGGGCGCTTGTAGCAGTGGCTCACGAACGCGAAGCCGGCCATCTTGGGACCGATGTCGTCGAGCTGCTCTTCGGGAACGGCCCACACACCCATCGCGTTCGCCTTGTAGCCGGCACTCCGATGGTTCATCACCGCGGCGAAGCGGCGCATGAGCTTGCGCTCCTTGAACGAGCGCAGGATGTCGAGGAGCCGCTGCTCGTCGATCCCGAGCTGTTCGGCCTCGGCGGCGAAGGGGCGCTCGACGAGTGGGAGGTCCTCCTGGGTCACACGGATGGTGGCGAGCTCGACCGGGGAGAGATCGGGTGCGTCCATGTGTGGCTTGCGTTCGGGACGCTCGTGCTCGAGCACCTCCACCTTGGCGTCGGCGGCGGTCTGGCCGGTCATGTCGAGCTTCACGCCGATCTTGTAGAGCTTGAGCGTGGGCAGGATGCGGGTGACGAGGGCGCCCGAGTCGCGATGCAACACGTCGACGTGATCCTCGAGGACGTCTCCCGGGGGCACGGCGATCGTGTACCAGAGGTTGAAGGCGTGGTTGCGCTTGTAGTTGTGGCTGACGCCGGGGTGCCGGCTGATGATCTCGGCCGCGTCGTCGATGCGTTCGGGATCCACCTTGGCGGCGACGAGCGACGAGCTGTAGCCGAGCGCACGGGTGTCGAAGATCGCCGACAGCTGACGGAGCACGCCGCACGCCTTGACTCGCGTGAGGCGCTCCATGACCTCGGCTTCGGGCATGCCCAGCCGCTCCGCGAGCGCGGCGTAGGGCCGGGCCACGAGGGGAAAGTCCCACTGCACGGCGTTGAGGAGCTCCCGGTCGACATCCTCCAGCTCGTCGACGCGCATCGTCTCGCTCACTGGATCCATCGTGCCGGGCGGCGTGGTGCGCAGCAAATCATGATCCTGCGGGTTGCGGTTCGGTTGGCGCCGGGGTCGCGGCCGGCGCGTTCTCGGGCCGGTCGCCCAGCACGACGCGCACGTGCCGCTGACCGCCGTCTCGATAGAAGGTCATCTCCAAGCGGTCGCCCGGCAGGTGGCGGCGGACCTCGGCCATGAGCTTCTCCATGCCCGAGATCGCAGTGGTCCCGGACTCGTCGGCGATGGCCACGATGACGTCGCCCTCGCGCAGCGCAGCCTTCTCGCCCGGACTCGACGGCACGACCTCTCGCACGACCGCTCCTCCACCACTGCGGTCGGTGGCGTCGGCCACGCTCACGCCCATCCAGCCGTGCCGGGCCTGACCCGTCTTCTCGAGCTCGTCGGCGACCGCGAGCGCGTCGTCGATCGGGATCGCGAGGCCCGACGTCGTCGCCTGCGGCGGAACCACGAGGACGCCGACGAGTCGCCCCTGCTCGTCGACCAGCGCGCCCCCGGCGTGCTCCTGACCAGCGGTCAGATCGGTGTCGAGCAGGCCCGGGACGACCCCGAAGGACGCGGACTCGAACGCCTGGTCGAACGCGGCAACCGTGCCGAGGTCGACCCAGCGGTGGCTCTGTGACGCGGCGATGCCGACGACCGACTGGCCGGTCTCGAGGCCGGCGGAGCGACCGAGCTCGACGGGCGGGACCGTTCCGTCGGGAACCGCGAGCAGAGCCAGGTCCGTCACCGGATCGGCGCCCGTCTTCGTCGCCGCGACCATGCGTCCCGAAGCGACGATCACGATCGACAGGCTGCCCTCGACGGCGCGCATGTTGGTGAGGATCCGACCTGCGCCGATCGACACGCCCGAAGCGACGTGCTGACCATCGGGCTGCACCGCCACCACCTTCACCACGCTGGGCTCGACGGTGCTGATGAGCTCCCGAGTCGGTCCCGATCGGACCACTGCTTCCTCGCCGGTGCGACTCGGCGATCGGGCGAGGACGGCGGCGAGGACCCCGGCCGCGGCCACCATCACGACGAGGCCGAGTGCGGCGAAGAGCCGGCTTCGGGGTGGGGGAGCGGGTCGACCGGTGGCGACGAACGCGGTGAGCTCGCTCGGATGGACCCACGGCCGGTCGGCAGGACTCGGTGGCGGCCCGCTGGCGCGCTCGTCCTCCGCATCCTCCCCCGGCATGGCGCGGCAGTGTACGACCGGGTCCAGCACTCTCGGTCGCGGCGTCCCGCTCGCGGAGCGCCGGCCTCACCTGGGGAAAGGCATCTCCTACTCACTACGATGACCGGCGTGCTCGCGCCGAACACCGGACGCGATTGGGTGGGTCTCACCCCCGGTCCCCTTCCCGTCGAGAACGCAACCCGCTGGGCGGCGACGCCCGGCAGCGGTGCGGTGGTGTCGTTCCTCGGCGTCACCCGAGAGCACTCCGAGGGTCGCAGCGGCGTGCAAGCCCTCACGTACGAGGCCTACGAGGTCGAGGCCACCCGGCGCATGTCCGAGATCGTCGCGGTCGTGCGCCGCCGGTGGCCCGACGTCGAGCGCGTCGCCGTCCTCCACCGCCTCGGCGAGGTCGCGTTGTCGGAACCGTCGGTCTCGGTGGTCGTATCGGCCCCGCACCGGGGCGCTGCGTTCGAGGCGGCGCGCTTCTGCATCGACACCCTGAAGGAGACGGTGCCGATCTGGAAGCGCGAGCACTGGGCGGGCGGCTCCGACTGGGCTGCGGCCGCGAACCCGGTGCGGCCAGTCCAGCAGCCGACCAGGTCGGGCTGACGCCTCGTGGCCCGAGATCTCGCGATCGACCTCGGCACCGCGAACACACTCGTGTACGCGCGCGGCGAGGGGATCATCGTCAACGAGCCGACGGTCATCGCCCTCAACAGCCGCACCCAGGAGGTGTTGGCCATTGGCCACAACGCCTGGCAGATGATCGGGCGGACGCCGGGCTACATCGTGGCGGTGCGACCGCTGCGGGGCGGGGCGATCACCGACTTCGAGATCACCGAGCGCCTCATCCGCATGCTGTTCTCGCAGGCGGGTGTGTCGCGCTTCTACCGCACCCGCGTCCTGATCTGTGTCCCGTCGGCGATCACGCACGTCGAGCAGCGAGCGGTGCTCGAGGCCGCCCGCCGCGCCGGCGCCGCCCAGACGTACCTCATCGAGCAGCCGATGGC
>JAPSGP010000113.1 GCA_031177445.1 Acidimicrobiia bacterium | reverse complement strand
GCAGACGCTTTCGGGGCGGGTCGCGGTCGGAACCCCGAGCCCGACCGTTGGCGGACTGCACGAGAGCCTGTCAGAGGTGGATCCGACTGGGAACAACGCTTCAGACTGGAATTGATCCACTCGCTCCATAAGTATGAGCCGCGGCCCGACGTGAAGGAATCGCCATAGTGGACAATGCCGACCCTCCGTTGGGGTTCGCTGAAGCAATTGCGCATCATGAGGCGAACTCGGGACCACCGAGGTCACCGGCCTTGGTCGAGAGCAACCGACCCCGACACCGTTGCGCAGGTTGGTGCGCGTCTCGGTGCGCTCGTGCGGAGCAGCACCGATCACCTCGGTTGCCTCCGCCTCGATCAGGGCCTGGAGCACGATCTCGACACTGCGACGGATCACATCGAGGTCTCCACCAGCGCGGATCGTGTCCAGCAACTCGGTAACGTCAGACTGGGTTCGGGCCTACGCCGTCGAGGCGACTGCGGCCGATTGGAGAGGAACGCAGTCTTCAGCGGCCAAACGAACCTTCGTCGTCGACACGGTTTCGCCTCGACTGGCGATCAAGGTCAGTAGGAAGGCAGCAAATGGACGGAACCCTTCGGTTCTCGGTCCGTACCGAGCGGCGTTCCGAGGTAGAAGTCACCAGCAAGAAGGCGAAGATCTCGAAGCGCCACACGGCCAAGCGCTCGCCGAGACTGTTCAAGAAGGACGTCGGCGCAGGTCGCTATCCGGATCACAGTCGTATCCACAGATCGCTCGGGCAATGAGACGACACGCAAAGCCAGGGTGGTCATCGACTGAGTCGACTCGAAGCGCTCCTCACGCTCAGCGGTGCGCTCTACGGTCGCGTGCTCTTCGACGGACAACCAGAGCCATCGGGTTTCAATCTCAGTCACTCCTCCAATCACTCGGTCGAATCTGCAGCCGAGTCTGCCAGCACGCCGACCCGCTCCTGCGGTTCCTATCAGCCGCAATCAGCTGGACGCATTGTCGACCAATGATGGCTCGCCGATCCCGAGCTACGACCGAGAGCACGACTTTGGCGATTGGATCGACGCGGACGGCGACTGCCAAGACACCCGAGCCGAGGTCCTGATTGCCGAGTCATCGGTACCCGTCACCTTCGTCGACACGCAAAATTGCCGCGTGGCGCGCGGACAGTGGCTCGATCTATACCGGTGAGATCGTTCAAGCGTAGACAGCGGCGCGATGCGCTCCGATGTGAGCACGCCCGCATGTAGGTACTGTTCTGCAATGCACACGAGGCGGGTGCGGTGTGCGATCGGGCTCGTGTCCTTGGTTCATTTGCTCGTGGCATCGATGTCATGTTCAGGCGACTCAGAGTCGTCGACCAAGACCAGGTCCTCTTCCCGGCGACATGCGCCCCCTCCTGATCCTGCCGGGCGGCCGAACCCTACGGGAGCGCGCGCATGCTCGCCAGCGTGGTCGTTGTCACAGCCTCGGGACCATCACGCCGAGACGCTCGGCCAGGCGACGCGCCTCCTCGAGGTGGCCGACCGAGAAGACGGGGTTCACCGTGAACGCCACTTGCAGCTCGGCGGCGGCACGCTCGGTCTCGCCCGCGTCGGCCAGGATCGCGGCGGCCCGGTAGCGCAGCAGCCCGTTGAGGGTGCCGAGGCGGAGCGCTCGGTCGACGTAGGGCAGCGCTTCCGGCGCCCTCCCGCCGGCCCGCAGCGCCCACGCCATCGCGATGTTGGCGGTGATGCTGTCGGGCTTGGCCGCGTAGGCGAGCTCGGCGAGCTCGAGCGCCCGCGAGGCGTATCCGCGGTCGGCCTCGAAGAGTGCCAGCTCCATGTTTACGTCGGCACCGGCCGCACGCTCGTCGCGGGCGAGCTCGCGTACGACCTCGTCGGCGCGCTGCGCGGCAGCGACGCGACCATCGAGCCGCAGCAGGTCGCCTAGCAGGATCGCGACTTCCGCCGTCGGCCGCTCCTCGATCGCCACCTCCAGGACGTCGATGGCGCCTGCTCGGTCTCCCCGCACTGCGAGCAACCGCGCCTCACCCGCCTCGAGACCGGCGACGTCCTCGAGGTAGCCACGGGCACGGGTGAAGTCCACAGCCGCTTCGTCGAGTGCGCCGTGGTCGAGTGCGAGCTTGCCTCGCAACACCGCGACCGTCGCCAGATCGAAGCGGTCACTGCCGGCGGCCTCGGCTTGCGCGAAGGCGGTGCGGGCGCCGGCGATGTCACCGTGCAACTCACGCAGGTAGGACACACGTGAGTACGCCGCCACGCCCGGCCGCAGGTCCAGGAGCTGTTGCAGGTGCGCGGCCGCCTCGTCGTAGCGACCGAGCTCGACCTCGGCATCCACGACGACCGCCAGGGCGTCGGCGTCGAACGGGTCGGCGGCGATCGCCTGCGCGGCGAGGCGTTGTGCCCGGTTGAAATCGTGGCGGGCGAGGGCGAGGAAGCCCTGCCGGATCAAGGTGTCGCTGTCGCCGGGCGCGATCTCCTCGGCCCGATCGAGCACCGCTTCGGCGTCGTTGAACAGGGCGACGTCGCCGCCGGCCGCCACCGCCTGCACGTAGGCGGCGCCCAGTGCCTGCAGGGTCGCGAGGTCGCGGGGCTCGCGCCGCGCCGCCTGTTCAAGTCGCTCGACCCGCGCCGACGGCGACTCCGCGCGGGACTCGCTGGACGCGCGGGCGTCGCTGTTGCGGTCGTAGGTGATCACCTGACCGGCGGCGACGCCGAGCGCCAGCGCGACGAACACGAGTAGCCCCCGGCGCCTCAGTCCATGGGACTCTCCGAGACTCACGGGCCCGGCGACGTCGGTGGCGGTCATGGTGCTCTTTCGTCCTTCGTCTTGGCTCTTGGGGGTTCGTTGGTGCGGGGATGGCGGGGCGGCGCCTCCGCCTCCTCTTGCACTCTTGCGTCGCAAGCCGGGGGAAGAGGCCGGCTTGCGACGCAAAAGTTGTTGGGTCATCCCACGGAACTACAGGTCGGACTCGTAGCCCTGGTGCGGCAGCGCCAAGTACGGGAACGACGCCAGGAATGGCACGTCGTTCGCGTCCACGCCGTCGGTCAGGGCGTTGTTCGGCGAGATGTTGAACTCGGGCGTGAACGGCGTCCCGCCGGCGAGCGCCCGGAGCTCGATGTCGTACACGTCGTCCACCAACCGCCGGCCGTTCGGGAAGGCGTCGTTCTGGCCTGCAAGGAGGCCGAGACGGTCCTGTTGCCCGGACGGTGTCGGGCTGATCGATGTGTTCAGCCGGATCATCTCCGCCGGCTTGACGTTCTCCGGCTGGTTCACGTCGGGAACACCGGTGAGAAAGATGGTGACGATGTCCTCACGCGGCCCCTCCGGCACGTTCACACCCGGGTAGAGCTGCGGGATGAGCGTCGCGACCTCCGGGTTCTCGACCGCAGGCAGGAACTGCTTGTCGCCCGACGGCTTCGAGGCGTTGAACGCGTCCTTGGCTCCGAGCGGCGCCACGACCTCGTTCACCAGCGGCATGCCCAGCCGGGAAACCTGAGTGAAGCTTCCTGAGTTCTTCACCTTCCCACTGCCGAAGACTCGGTCGGTGCGGCGATCGGTGGTCGACCACACGCCGATGACGGGGTCGCCGTCGATCAGCGAGTCGGTCGGGACCTGCAGCACCACGCTGTGGACGTTGAACCCCGCCAGATCGTCCTGGCCGGGCGCGTTGGGCAGCGGCGCGACGTGGGCCTCGTTCAACGGGCGGTTGCCGAGCAGGTCGAACACCGAGCCCAGGTCAACGAAGAACGGATCGTCACGAGGGCCGGCGAAGGACTGGCCGCCGCCCTCGAGCTGCACCACGGCCGCGTTCGCCAGCTGGTCGTAGTTCGGCGTGGACCGGGGACCGATGTTCGCCGGCGCCACGGGCGCGTTCGTCACCAGGTCGGTGCGCTGGCCGTCGCGGACCTCGGTCAGCGTGTAGGTCTGCCGGACATTCAGGTTCTCGTCGTCGAGCGACTCGACCGGCCCGGTGTTGTACAAGAACGTGTCGGGGTTCTCGACGGTGGTCTTGAACCGCCATTGGTACACGACGTCGGCGGTGGCGTCACCGTCGTTGTCGACATTGATCTTGTAGAGCACGTCGTCACCGAACTTGTTGAAGTTCGGGCCGCCCGGTGGCAGCTCGAACGGGATCCAGTTGGCGACGAGCGTGACGGTCTCGGGATTGTCGGGGCTCACGAACGCGTACGTGTCCGTGTTGTCGGCGACAGGGTCCTCGCTGATGAGCGGCGCTTCACGATGGCTCGACGCCTCTCCGGTCGCGAGGCCCGACGTCGCGATCGCGGTGCCGGCGACGATTGCAACCAGCGCCACGCCCAGAAATCGGGAACGGCTTCTCACTGTTGTGCTCCTCCGGTCAGACGCCGGTCGAGGGTCTGCGCCGGGGAAGTCACGCGGCCGCCGGCGCACGGCCGCGCGCTTCCTGCACGTCCCGGGGCGCTCACGAGGAGCCCTCCGGTGACGATTCGAGCGCCCCGACGACGAGCCACTGCTCGCCCACCGGGGCAAGAACCACTGCAAGCGGTGCCGGATCCGTCACCGGCACGACGCGCGCCCACGAGAGCACTTCGGGGCCGAAGGCGGCGAGGAACGGCTCGACGCCGGCGGCGGGGTCGAGGCGGCCTACGGCGCCGGTCAGCACCGGGCCCTTCGCGCGGCCCTTGGCGCGGCACAGCGCGTCGACGGGACGCCTGGAACCGACGAGCCCGCCGGCGTACTCGCCCCGGGCCTGGCAGGCGCGCCGGGCCGACACCCACTGCTCGGCCGCCTGCACCGCGCCCTGCTCGTCGAGGTACTCGGGCTCAAGGCTGCTCTCGGCGTGTGCGACCCGCCAGCCGCCGTCCTCCTGGACCGCGACCCAGGTGGCGCGGGCGCGCGCCGGGACGAGGCCGCGCGTCTCGTCGAGCGTGGCCTCGTAGGTGACCCTGGAGTCGACCTCGGCGCGCGACCCGTCGACGCGCGTAGCGCCGAGCTCGAAGCCGCTGAGCGTGGGCAGCTCGCCGTGCACGAGCTCCCACTCCGCGTGCGAGCCGACGTCGGCGCGATCGGCCGCGCTCAGCAGGCCGAACGACGCGTCGTAGTCGCGGATCGTCTCCGCGCGCAGGAACGTGTCGACCGCCGTGTGCGGCGTCGGTGCGGGCGGCCCCGGCAGCTCGCCTTCGACGGTGTCGAAGATGACTTCCCTGCTCCGATCGCGTGCTTCCGCGAGATCGGACAGTGCGACCCGCGGGTTAGTGCGAGCTGCGTCGCCGCCGCCGTCACGTGCGATGCGAATGCCCGCCACGGCTGCGAACCCGAGGGCTCCACAACCCAATGCGATCGCGGCGTCGCGCCTCCAGCTGCGCATTCGTTCGCTCGGCATACCGGGCTTTCGTAGCCAACCCCGCGCGTGGATGCGCGCGCGACGAGATCTCAGACGTGGCGCGCCGGGATCGTCTGCCTTCGCCGGGGATTGTCGGGCAGAGGCGCTACGTGTCGGACCGAGTCCGAGGATGTTGCCTTCGGGGTCGGCGAACGTGCGACCACTTCGCCGCGGAGATGGGTGGTTCGGGAACCGGCCCGTCATCGACGGGCCCATGCGATGCGCACGCGAAACGCGTCGCTGAAATAAACCGGTGATCACCACGGTTGCGGCGCTCAAGACTGTGAGCCAGTACTCGGTAGTCATGAGGCCCGGACGGGCTTCAGCCTCCCCTGCGAACGCGCCCCGAGATCTCGCCTGGCTCGTCCCGGTCGCACTCTCGGTCATGCTTCGTGATTCCCCCTCGAGCCGCCGTTGGTCCGGGGCGCTCCTCGTTTCGGTCCCTCCGCTGCTGAAGGCTGCCTCGCTTGTGCCCGCCGTCGGCCGGTCGTAAACCGGTAGCGCCCTTTCAGGTTTGTGGGTTGCGTCGAGGTCGCTCGGCGCCTCGCATCGATGCCGGTGCTCGCCGGCGTCCGCATCCTCGACGCCGGCATCTCCAGGTGGCCGAGTCGACCTGGCATCGGTGGGTCGCCCAGTACGGCGGACTGAAGGCGAACGACGCCAAGCGGCTCGAGCCAGTGCTCGGCGGCGTTCGTCTGGCGACCACGAAGCTGGCGTGGTTGCAATGGTTGCACCGAGATTGCATCGCCAAGGTGATCACGTAGGAGCTCTTGCGCTGTGTGGTGGACTGTCCTGTGCAACTTTCTTTTGTGCATCCACACCCGCCAACAGGTCCTGTGCACGTGCTGATCAGCCTGCAAGAAGCTGGTTGACGACAAGTCTCTGTCACGAACGGCCCCGGCCCCTGCCGCAGCCACATAGTGGCGTCACCGATGCACGAGGCTTTTGCGCGAGACTGGTCGACGCCCTGAACGGGATATGGCTTCCCGCGTCCAGACGAGAAGTCATCGGGTCGGCGGACGGCGTCCGAGTACCGACGCCACAAGTCCCGGGTCTCCAGGAGCACGACGGGTCCGGCTGCCTGCAGCGTCTCACAGACGGGGTACGGATCTGCCTGCTGCAGTGAAGCGAACGGATCCAGTACCGAGCGGACGTTATTCGTCGGCTTCGCTACCACGCACGACGAGGATCGCTATGTCGTCGGCGGAAATACCCTGCTGGAACTGAAGCACGTCGTCGAGGATGCGGTCCACGAGGTCTTGCGCAGATGCACGACCAGCAGCTGCCGCTCCGAGTCGATCGTCGCCATAGAAGTTTCGGCCGCGGCGGGCCTCGGTGACGCCGTCGGTGAAGAATACGAGGTGATCGCCGGCGTTGAACGCCAGCGCGCAGTCCCGCAGCAGGGGCGAATCGAACACGCCGAGGAGAGTTCCGTATTCGCCCGCTGGCCGGGGCGACGTCCCACCACGTACGAGCAAGGGCAGCGGATGGCCCGCTGAGCAAACCGTCACGTGCCAGCGGCCCGAGATCTTCGTGAACCTGGCCGCCGCAACCGTGCAGAACCGCCCGGTTCCCTGGCGGATGAGGGCATCGTTCAGCGTCGCGAGGAAATCGCTCGGGCTGCTCTGCTGCGCTGCAGCAGCCCGAATCGTGTAACGCGCAAGGGCCGTGACCACCGCGGCCTCGGCACCCTTGCCGCACACGTCGCCGATGACGACGACCCAGTCTCCGTCCCCGATCTCGAAGACGTCGTAGAAGTCGCCCCCTACCTCCTCGCCTCGGCCGGCCGGTCGGTACACCGCCGCGAGGTCGAGGCCAGGAATCTCAGGAAGAGCTGGTGGGATGAGGGTCTGCTGCAGGGTTCGCGCGAGGAGCGTGGCGGCATTCTCGGACTCCTCCGCTCGTTGCTTGGCGCGCAGTAGCTCTCGTTCGTACTCGCGGCGATCCGTCGCGTCGAAGATCGCGATGCGGATGACGATCGGAGCCCCGGTCGCGTCTCGCTCCAGGACTGCGTTGACCAGACACGGGAGGCGACGGCCGTCGGCTGTCAGGAGCTCGAATGCGATCTCACGAGCGGTGCCCTGGGTCTGGAGCATCGGCGCGTAGTGGGTCTCGTGGTAGATCCGTCCGCCTCCGGTGAGGAGCTCAACGAATTGACGGCGACCCACGAGTTCTGCTCGTTGATGTCCGGTCCATGTGAGGAAGGTCTGATTGACCTTGACGATCGTCCCTTCCGGCGTGGTGGAGAGGTAACCGCATGGCGCACGCTCGTACAGCTCCTCGGCATCATCGTCGAGCAGCGCCGAGTAAAAGTCCTCGAGCGCCGGGCGAGCCATCTTGCCGTCGGACACGGACGGCTCTACGACCCACGAGGTCGTCCACCCGATGCCCTTGAGCCGTCGCGGTCCGAACGGGGTCAGCCCCGGCCTGGTCTCGGGATCGAGCGCGAGGCGGACTTCTTCCGAGACCACCACCATTCCTGGCGGCGCGATGGCGACGAGGCGGCTGGCGAGGTTGACGGTCGGCCCGAAGAAATCGCCCTGTGCGACGAGCACGGGGCCGTAGGCCATGCCCACCCGGGCATCGGGCAGTTGCTCGTCGTGTGCGTACCCGCTGGCGAGCGTGGTCGCAATCTCGATGGCGGTCCCGAGCTCCTCGCACACGACCATGACCTCGTCGCCGAGCGTCTTGACGACCCGGCCTCCCTTCTCGGCGACCAGATCGAAGGCAACTGACTGGAACCTGGACACAAGCGCCGCAAGTTCGTCGTCCTCCAGCTGCTCGCTCAAGGGCGTGAAGCCCACAAGCGCCGCAAG
>JAPSGP010000377.1 GCA_031177445.1 Acidimicrobiia bacterium | reverse complement strand
GACGCCGTCTACAGAGTTGGGCGCATAGGGCATTGCGCTATTCGCCCAATCCAAGCGCTCTTCGGGATCGACGATGGGTGGCGCCGGCGGGCCGCCCATTCGTCATCAGGCGCGCGCGACCTGCTCCGCCGCGGAGCGGACGAACCCGCCGAGCTGGGCTCAACGATCAGGGGAACGCCGGGATGATGAACGAGCGCGGAGTCAAAAGCGCGAAAGTTGTTGCCTCGCGAGACAGCGCGGGTAGGTGCGTGCAGGCGTCGATCGGCTGTCAGGCAGGCTGCTGGGCTGGCGAGAAGAATTCGGTAAGTGCCTCCGCGAGCGCCTCGGGATGGGTCGGCGGGGAGGCATGCCCAGCGCCTGGGATCTCCTGCACCCGTGCGTTGGGGACATGATCGGTCACGTGCCGCACGGCGCGGGTCGCGTAAGACTTGGTGTCCGATCCGAGCAGCACCAGCACGGGAGCTGAGATCCGACGGAGCACGGACGGATCATCGGTGGTGGGGCCTTGGTACTCCATCTGTTGCTGGAAGAACTTGAGCACGTTCGGGACGTAGCGCCCGGGAGCGGCCTTGACGACACGAAGCGATGCGCGTGGTGCAGTGACGCCGCGACGCGACGAGTTGCTGGTCGAGGTCGCCGACGAGATCGGCGCCTTCGCGCACGCTCACCCGCCCGCCTCTGCGAGGAACGACCGCAGAACGGAGACGAACTTCTCGCGCTCTTCAACCATGGGCATGTGGCCACTCTTGTCGAACACCTCGAGGCGGCTGTCCGGGATCGCCGCCGCGATTCGCTCCGACGTCGACAGCGGCGTTATCCAGTCGTTGCCGCCGCAGATCACGAGCGTCGGCACGCGGATCTCCCCCAGCCGCGACCGTATGTCGTACTTCGGGTTGTTGACGCTGAAGGCGTAGTTGTGCGTCTCGTAGTGGAAGAACGTCTGGTCGGCCATCTCCTTCGGCAGCGAGGGGTCGAAGGGGCCTTCGAAGTAGAGCGGGAGGAGAAGCTCCCACATCCGGCGCATCTCCTCGTTCGACTCGACGCGCCCCTCGAACAGCTTTCGCAGCCACTCCTCCTCGATGCCGGGCAGCCCCGCGGCGAGCGCCCGCTGGATCGACTCCTCGTTCTCCACCGTCGAGGGAGCGGTGTCGACCAGCAGCAGGTGGGTGAGCCTCTCCTGAGACCGCAGCGCGTACTCCTGGGCGATGATGCCGCCGTACGAATGGCCGAGCAGCGCGAAGCGCTCGATCCCGACCTGCCGCGTGAGCTCGTCGACGTCGGCCGCCCACTGATCGTGGGTGTACGGCGGCTTGTCTTCCGAGCGGCCCGAGCCACGAGCATCGTAGAAGAGCAGGCGGCACTCCTCGCGAAGAGCGCCGTAGTCACGCACCTGGTCACGGCAGTCTCCGATCCCCGGCCCGCCGTGGAGCACCACAAGGGCCGGATTGCTCTCGTCGCCGAGGACCTCGTAGTAGAGCCGCGCGCCGTTCACCGTCGTCTCCACTACGGATCCTCTCGTCTGAGTTAGCGGCTATCGTCGCGCAGCTCAGAGCACCGCCACCGTGCCCGCGGCGATCTTAGGCGGCACCGGATAGGCGCGCTTGCTGTGGCTGAGCCCGCAGCTCGTCAGGAACTCCGCGGTCTTCAGCGCGACGCGTGCCGGGTTGAGAACCGGCACTCCGAGCTCGTCGGAGAGCCGCTCGGCGACGCCGAGGAAGGCCATGCTCATGCACCCGAGGATCAGCGCGTCCGCGCCCGCGGCGAGCGCCTGCTCACACGCCTCCAGCACCGGCTCGTAGCTGTCGTCGTGTAGCTCGAGCACGGGAACGTCGCACGAGACGACGGTGGCCAACCGAGAGTCGAGACCGGCAACGCGCGCGAGCTTGCGCAGCGGCTCGACGACGGAGTCGAGCACGGTGACGATGCCGAACGAATGCCCGAGCTGCGCCGCGACGTGCATGCTCGCCTCGCACGGGCCGACCATGGGGATCGAGAGGATCTCGCGGAACCCGTCGAGGCCGGGATCGCCGAAGCAGCCGAGGATGATCGCGTCGTAGCCGTCGCGCTCGGCCGAAGCAGCGAGGCGCATCGAGCCCGGAACCGAGACGTACTCTTCGTACGCCGACTCGATCGAGCCTGGCCCGTCATCGTTCTCCGCGATGCCGACGTCGGTTCCGGTGGATGCCCATCCCTGCAGCAGGCTCCTGCGCCGCTCAAGTTCCTCGACGCCGCGAGCGCGGCTGATCGGGCCGGGTACGAGGTACAGGATGCGTGCGTCAGCCATGGTGCTGCTTGCCTCCCTTCATCACGAAGACGACGCGCTCGAGCGCGCCCGGATCCTCGAGCGGATTCCCGTCGAGGGCGATCAGGTCGGCGTCCTTGCCCGGCTCGAGCGTGCCGGTTCGCGAGTCGACGCGAAGCGCTTCGGCACCGCCCGCCGTCGCCGCGAGCAGAGCGTCCTTCGCCGAGACGCCGAATCGCATCGCCGTCTGGATCTCGAAGGCCATCTCCCCGTGCATGCTGTCGGTGCCGAGCGCGAACCGAAGACCTGACCCGAGAATCTGCTCCATCCGCTCGGTCACCCGCTCCCGCGCCTGCTCGAGGCTCTCCAGGATGAGCGGGTTGCCGCCGTCACCCCCCTCGATCCCGTGCGGGTGGAAGAGGATCGAAAAGGTGCCGACGAGCCAGCACCCGGCGTCCAGCATCGCCTCGATCTCCGCGTCGGAGGCGACCGCGGCGTGCTCGATCGTGCGTACGCCCGCCTCGACGCACATCGTCAGGCCGGGGCCTCCGTGTGCGTGCGCAGCCACGTACGTGCCGACACGCTCAGCCTCCTCGACGGCCACGCGCATCTCCTCGAGCGCGTAGGCGGAGCTTTGGAGACCCGTTCCGCTGGCCACGCCTCCCGTCGCGAAGAGCTTGAGGAAGTCTGCGCCCCGGAAGAGGTTCTCGCGGGCGCCGGCGCGGATCGCGTCCGGGCCGTCGAACGACGACTTCATGCGGCCGTGACCATTGCTTGCCGCAATGGGCCGCGTTGCGATGAGCAGGTTCGGCCCTTGAAGGTGTCCCGCCTCGATCGCCTCGCGCGTGTACACGTCGAGCCAGTCCTCCTCGCCCATGATCCGCAGCGTCGTCGTTCCCGCAGCGAGGTCGCGACGGAGGTTGTCGACGACCCGAAGCGCCTGACGCCCCGGTTCCTGCCGGAACTGCCCGAGCTGGTCGCCGCGGCCCGGCACCACGGAGAGGTGCGTGTGTGCGTCGATCAGGCCCGGCATGACGAATCTCGAGCCGAGATCGATCACCTCGGCGCCGTCCGGTGCCGGGCCGGCCACGATCTTGCCGTCCTCGACGACGATCTCGGCGCCCGCGACGGGATCGCCGCCGGTACCGTCGAACAGCGTCCTGCGCTGCGGGACGCTGT
>JAPSGP010000112.1 GCA_031177445.1 Acidimicrobiia bacterium | reverse complement strand
CGGGGGTGATGGCGGGGCCGCGGGCTCGGCCGCGATCACCTGGGGCTCGGCGGGCTCGACTGCCGGCGTCCGTTCGAGCCCACCGGCTCTCCCGGTGCGCACCGGCGGCGCACTCGTCGATACGGCTCCGCCGCGGGGATGGTCGCGATGGTCGAGCTCGAGCACGACCGGAGGCGGCGCCGGCGCCGGGCCCGTGGGTGGGGGTGGGCCCGCCGCCGCCGGACGCACGCTGAGGGCCGCGCCCGTCACCAAGGTCGCCGTGAACGCCCGATCGGCCCAGCGGCGGGCGAGTGGGAGCGTCGCGCCTCCGATCGCACGAACCGCGCCCGGAACGCCCGCTGCCCGCGTCAGCGTGTAGAGCACGGTGGTGCCGAGGAGCCACCACGCGCCCGCCAGCGCCAGGACACGAAGGAATGCCGCCAGCACGTCCTCGGGCGGCGCTTGGCCGACCCAGTCGGCGAGCGACCCCCAGGGGACCGAGAGGCCGCGCACCTCGCCGAGGCGGTGAAGGAAGACGACGGCCAGCACCTCGAAGCCCAGGAGGCAGAGGAGATGTGCGAGTGCCCGGCGCCGGCCCACCGGCGCACGGTATGTGGCGTTGATTCATCTGTCAAGGTCTCAGACTGCGAGAACCTGGATCAGAGAGGCCTTGATAGGGTCAGGACCCGCGTGCGAGCGGGGAGTGCGGGCGAGGGAGGGGAACGACATGGCAGACGAGGGAGATTCGGTTGACGTCACCGGCATCGCCGAGCACCTGCGCCGCACCTTCCTCGTCACGCCGCTGCACCAGCTCCTCGGGCTTCGCTTCCTGCCCGTCGACGACGGTTCCGTCGTGGTCGAGATGCCGGTGCGTGAGCAGGCGTTCAACCAGACCGGCAACCTGCACGGCGGCGCGATCGCAACCCTCATCGACGTCGCCTGTGGCTCGACCGCGGCCCGGGCGAGCAGCTTCGTCCCCGGGAAGAACACGCTGGTCACCGCCGATCTGCACGTGCGTTACCTCGGGCGCCCGAAGGGAGACGTCGTCCGGGCCGAGGCCCAGGTCATGCGAGCCGGGCGCCAGCTGGTCGTCGTGGAGTGCCGCGTCGTCGATCCGCTCGGCAATGTGATCGCGTACGCCGACTTCTCGGCCATGGTCGTACCGCTGCGCGAGCCGTTGCGGCCGACCGAAGGCGCCGACGTGCGCGCTCCCGACCTCTGAGCCGAGCCCGAGCGATCCGCCGCCCGAAAACGCGCGTTCGTCCGCTTGCGGTGCTACGTTCCGTCCGGCTTACGAGCGGGAGGTTTGAGGCATGATGTTCGGCGCCGCACTCGACATCTTCTCGGACATTGGCTACACGTTCCTGTCCCGGTGGGGCCACGTCGTCTCGGGGATTGCCTGGATCGGGCTGCTCTACTTCTTCAACGTCGTGCAGGTGCCGGCATACGCCGAGATGGAGCCGGCGGCGCGCAACAACGCCATCGACAAGCTCACCAACCGGGCACTGTGGTGGTTCCGGTGGGCGGCGGTGGCCACGCTCGTCACCGGGATCCTGATCATCATCTTCGACCCGGCCGACATCTACGACGGCGACTACATCAAGACCGCTCCCGGCATCGCCATCTACTCCGGGATCCTCCTCGCGCTCACCATGTTCCTGAACGTGTGGCTCGTCATCTGGCCCAACCAGCAGAAGGTGATTGCCAACGCTCGCAACGTCCAGGCCGGCGGCCAGGCTGATCCCGAGGCGGCGGCGGCGGGCCGGCGGGCGCTGCTGGCGTCCCGGCAGAACACGATCTTCTCGCTGCCCATGCTGATCTTCATGGTGGGCGCGGGGCACTTCCCGTACGACGTCGACGCGATCGACCCGACGGGCAGCTCGCGGGCGATCTTCTGGATCATCTGGGTCGTCATCTGGGCCGCGTTCGAGCTGAACGCGCTGGGGTACTTCGGCGGGTTCGATCCCGGCGGTCCCCGAGCCATCTACGACAACCACAAGAACGCGCTGTGGGCTGGCTTCATCTATGCCGCGGCCGCCGTGATCCTGTTCTCGCTGATCATCCGGAGCTAGGAAGGCGGGGGAAGCCCCGCGGTCACAACCCGATGAGATCGGCGATGCGGGCACGATGGTTGGCCGCGGTCCCGAGGAGCAGCGCATCGGTCCGGACGCGGCGCACCCACAGGTGCATGTCGTGCTCCCAGGTGTACCCGATGCCGCCGTGGATCTGGACGCCTTCCTTGGCCAGCAACGCGGCACAATCGCCGGCGGCGGCCTTGGCGATGGAGACCGCGACCTCGCGGCGCGCGTCGTGCTCGGCGATCGTGAGCGCGGCGAAGTAGGCGGTCGCGCGCGCCCGTTCCAGCGCGATGAGCATGTCGGCGAACTTGTGCTTGATCGCCTGGAACGACCCGATGGGCACGCCGAACTGCTCCCGCTGCTTCGCGTAGTCGAGTGTGACGTCGAAGATCGTCTGGCACGCCCCGACGGTCTCGATCGCCAGCGCTGCCGTCGCGACCTCGAGCGCTCGCCTGACTGCAGCCGCGGTCCCGGGACCAGGCGCGCCGAGGACCCGATCACCGTCGACATGGATGCCTTCGAGGGCAACGTGCCCGAGCGGGCGGCTGCCGTCGAGCGCCTCGACCGGCTCGACGTCGACCGCTGTGCCCGGGACCGCGAAGGCGCCGACACCGTCGTCGCCGGAGGTGCCCGGAAGTCGCGCGATCACGGCGAGCTCGTCGGCCGAAGGGTCCAGCACGGAGCGCTTGATCCCGCGCAGCCGGAAGCCGTCGCCATCGGGCTCCGCCACAGTCGTCACTGCGGCGGGATCGGCCGCCCCGCCGTCATCGGCGATGGCCAGCGTGCCGGTGCACTCGCCCGCCGCCACCGGCGAGAGGAAGCGCTCGCGCCCTTCCGTGCCGGCGGTCTCGAGCACCGCGGGGACGAACTGGGTGACCGTGGCGAGGAACGGCCCGGGCGCGTCGACCCGGCCGAGCTCCTCGACCACGACGGCGAGCTCGACCATCCCGAGCCCGAGCCCGCCGTGGTCCTCGGGGATCGTCAGCGCCGGCCATCCCAGCGCCGCCATCTGCGCCCACAGCGCCTCGGCCGTCGCGCCCTTCTCGACCACCTTCCGGACGAGGCTCATCGGGCACTCGCGCGCCAGGACCGCGCGCACGCTGTCGCGCAGCTCGTCCTGCTCCGGGGTGAACTCGAGTTCCATGACGGGAGCGTCAGGTTAGTTTCGAGTCGACCTCGCGCCGGAGCGCGGCGCGGTCGACCTTTTCCATCGCCGTGAGCGGGAGATCGTTGACGACGCGCAGGTCGTCGGGCAGCTTGTACGCCGCCAGGTCCGCGGCGCCGTGGCCACGGAGGTCGGCGAGCGAGGGGGGAGCCGCCGGATCCCGCGGGACGACGACCGCGATTCCGATCTCGCCCATCACGGGATCCTCCCGGGGCACGATCGCGACCGCGGCGACTTCCGGGTGGTTCGAGAGCACGCTCTCCACCTCGACCGGGAACACGTTGTAGCCGCCGCGGACGTACATCTCCTTGCTGCGGCCGACGAGACGGAGCCGGCCGGCCGCGTCGACCCAGCCGAGGTCACCGGTACGGACGAAGCCGTCGGCGGTGAAGGCAGCGCGCGTCGCGTCGGCGTCGCGCCAGTAACCGCTCATCACGGCAGGGGAGCGCAGACACACCTGCCCCACCTCGCCCCGAGGGACGGCAACATCGTCCTCGTCGAGCAGGGCAAGGTCGACCGCGGGGTGCGGACGGCCCACGCTCACGATCGCGTCCTCGGGAGGATCGTCGAACGCGGTACCGAGGCCGATGCCCGCTTCGGTGCACGAGTAGCGCGTGGAGAGCGCGGCCTGGAAGCGTTCGCGCGCCTCCCGGGCGAGATCCGGCGTGATCGGACCGCCGCCGACGACGATGTACCCGACGCTCGACAGATCGTGTGCCGCGAAGTCGGGCTGGCGCAACAGGAGGGCGATCTGCGCGGGGACGCCGGCGATGGTCGTCATGCGATGCTCGGCGACCGCGCGCAGCGCGGCGTCGGCCCGCCACCGCCGCATGATCACGTTCATTCCGCCGCGGCGGAGGTTGCCCGGCAACTTCGTCATGAAGCCGAGATGCGCCATCGAAGTGCCGACCAGCCCGCGGCCGCCCACGCCCCATGCGTCTCCGACGTCGGTCTGGGTGATGAAGGCGAGTTGCCGGGCACAGAACAGCGCCCCTTTCGGCATCCCCGTGGTGCCCGAGGTGAACACGATGGCGACGGGTCGATCGGGATCGTCGGGCAGGTCCGATACGACGTCGTGCGCGACTCGCAGCGAGCGGGCCACGTCGGCCTCGCCGGTCGCGGGCTCCAGCACCTCGACGTCCAGTTCCCCCGAGGGCGCGAGCTCGGCCGTCGACAACACGAGGCGCGGCGCGACGATGCCGAGGACTCCGTCGCGTTCTGCTCGCGTGAGGCGGTCGTTCACCCCCGCGGTGATCGCCCCGATCTTCGCCGCGGCCAGATACGCGACCACGTACTCGGGTCCGTTGGGCAGCACGAGCGCGAGCACGTCCCCGAGGGACACACCTCGGCGTGCAAGCCCCGCGGCGAGCTCGTCGGAGAGCCGGTCGAGCGCTCGATACGAGAGCGACCACCCCTCGGCGGTGAGGTAGGCGGTAGCATCACCAAACCGTCGTGCCGCCTCGCGCGTGATCGCAGGAAGCGTCGCAGAGATGGTCGGCGCGGGAGGCACTGTGCCGAGAGCGTACAAGTCGTCGAAGGCGCCCAACCGGCCGTCGACAGCGCGGAAGCCTCCGAGGAAGCGCACCGCCGCCCGGGAGCAGCAGGCGGCGTCCGGGACGCCCGCGCAACAGCGGGAGTTGCGGGCACAGGGGCGCCGCACGATGCGCAAGCTCTTCGACGCCGGCATGCGCGTGTTCGCCAGCCGCGGGTATCACGCCGCGCGGGTCGACGACATCGTGCGAGCGGCCCGTACGTCGCACGGAACGTTCTACCTGTACTTCGCCAGCAAGGAAGATCTCCTGCGCGCGCTCGCCGTCGACTGCGCCGAGGACCTCGCCGGCCTCGCCGACACCATCGGGCCGATCACGCCCGACGACGAGGGCTTCCAGGAGCTGCGAGCCTTCCTCGGCCGCTTCTTCGCGACGTACGAGCGCTACGGGCCGGTCATCCGGGCATGGATGGAGGACCAGGTCGCCGATCGGGAGATCGATCGTCTGGGCGTCAAGGCGTTCACCGCGATCGGCACCCAGCTCGGTGAGCGGATGCGCGAAGCGGGCTCCGGCGTCGCCGACAACCAGGTTGCCGCCGTCGGCGCGCTGATGGCGATGCTCGAGCGGTTCAGCTACGCGGTGGCGTCGCGCCGCATCGTGCTCGACCAGGACGCGATGCTCGACACCCTCGCCCTCGTCATCCACCGCGGCTTCTTCGGCGCGCCCACCCGCTGAGTCTCGACCGAAGTCTGCGCGTTACTGCCGCTGTTGCGCGGCGATGCCGGGGTTGATCGACCGGAAGTGGTACTTGTTCAGGATCGGGCCGATGTCGGCAGCATTCCACCGGGCCGGGTTGCCGTCCTGGTCGGTGGCGAGGAACTGCTCACCCATCTCCCACGGCTGGTACACGCACAAGTTGTTGCCGATCAGGCGCAGCACCTGGCCGGTGGTGGGCTTGGAGTCGTCGGAGGCAAGCCACGCCACCGCGGGTGCCGAGTTCCCGGGGTTCATCGGGTCGAACTCGGTGTAGTCCTCGGGGTTCTTCACCGTGATGTCGGCGCGCGCCTGGCCGACCATGCGGGTGAATCCGCCCGGGCCGATGCAGTTCGCCCGCACGCCGTAGCGACCGAGCTCGAGGCTGGCGATGATCGTCATCGACGCGATGCCGGCCTTGGCCGCGCCGTAGTTCGACTGGCTGGCCTGGCCCTGGAGGCCGGCGCTGGACACGGTGTTGACGATCGCGGCACTGGGCTGGTTGCCGGCCTTGGACTCGTTGCGCCAGTAGACCGAGGCGTGGTGCATGGTGTTCCAGGTCCCCTTGAGGTGGACCCGGATGACGGAGTCGAAGTCCTCTTCGGCCATCGTGAAGATCATCTTGTCGCGCAGGATTCCGGCGTTGTTGACGAGCACGTCGAGCTTGCCGAACGACTCGATCGCGGTGTCGATGATGTTCTTGGCGCCGTTGAAGTCGCTCACGTCGTCGTAGTTGGCGACCGCCTCGCCGCCGCGGCTCGTGATGACGTCGACGACCTCGTCGGCAGCCTGCTTGTCGGCACCCTCACCCGTCACCGACCCACCCAGGTCGTTGACGACGACCTTCGCTCCGTGACCGGCGAGCTCGACCGCCTCGCCCCGGCCCACGCCGTTGCCGGCACCCGTCACGATCGCCACCTTGCCGTCGAGCAACCCCATTTGCGCGCTCTTCTCCTCGCATTGAAAACTGACGTCGGCGTCACCGTATCGCGGTGGCCGGAGAGGGGGAAAAGCCGGATGGCCGTCGACCGCAGCGTGATCGGGAAGCCGACCGGGGCCTACCGCGTCCGCGTCGAGCGGGGCCCGGTGTCGAACTTTGCCACCGCGCTCAAGGACGAGAACCCGATCTACCACGACGCCGACGCCGCCCGCGCCGCCGGCTTCCGCGACATTCCCGCCCCACCCACGTTTTCGTTCGCGGTCCAGTACTGGGGCAAGTTCGCCGAGGAGCAGCCGGAGGACCCGTCCGGCGGCGTGAACCCGATGCACCAGGTCATGGCGCAACTCTTCAGCAAGGGTGGGCTCGTGCTCCACGGGGAGGAGGAGTTCTCGTACCACCGACCAATCGTCGTCGGCGATGTGCTGCTCGGCGAAGGGCGGGTGGTCGATCTCTACGAGAAGGAGAGCAAGGGCAAGACCATGACCTTCATCGTCACCGAGACGGTGTGGCGCGACGAGAAGGACGGCGAGCCCGTCGTCATCGAGCGCTTCAACCTCATCCACCGCTCCTGATGGGCCGCCTCGACGGACGGGTCGCGATCATCACCGGCGCGGGCCAGGGGATCGGGCTCGCGTACGCGAAGCGGTTCTTGGAGGAAGGCGCCAAGGTCGTCGTCGCCGAGATCCACGAGGAGCGAGCGGCCTCGGCGATGGAGCAGGTGGAGAAGCTCGGCGACGCCGTGTTCATCCGAACCGACATCTCCGACGAGGCCTCGGCGCAGGCGTGCGCGACCGCGACCGCCAACCAATTCGGCACGATCGACATTCTCGTGAACAACGCCGCCCTGTACTTCGACATCGACAACGAACGCAACGACTACGAGTACCTACAGCGCGTGTTCTCGGTGAATCTGCACGGCGCCTGGCTCATGGCGCGGGCGTGCGCGCCCACGATGGTCGAGCAGCGCTGGGGCCGCATCATCAACCAGTCGTCGGGCGCCGCCTACCTCTACAACATGGTCCCGGCGGGAGAGTTCCAGGAAGTGGGCGCGTTCACCTACAGCCAGACGAAGTGGGGCGTAGTCGGCCTGACGAAGTTCTTGGCCGCCCAACTCGGGCAGTACAACATCACGGTCAACTGCATCGCGCCCGGCGTCACGATGACCGAGGCGACGAAGAAGATCGTGCCCGAGCAGTTCATCGACATGTTGCCCGCGATGAGCGCGATGAAGCGCAAGCTCGAGCCCGAGGACCTCGCCGGCACCGCCGTGTTCTTCGCCAGCGACGACGCCAACCTCGTCACCGGGCAGGTCCTGTGCGTCGACGGCGGCTCGGTGATGCCGGCGTAAGCGCGGTCGCGGCGGCCTTCAGCTCAGCCAGGTGGCGAGGGCGAAGAACACCACCAGCCCGATCAGGAGCGTGACCGAGCCGAAGTAGGAGTCGTCGTGCACCCGTCGGCGGATGCCCTCGCCGGTGCCGGGCAGGTACACGAACCGGTCCTCGACCCGGACTCCGAGCTCGCCGTCGTCGAGCTCGACTGCGGGGAGCGACTCGCCGGCGTCATCACACGCCGGGCATCCTTCGAGGCCCGTCGGGATGGCGGACCCGCAGAACCTGCACCGGGTCACGCACCCACAGTATGTCCATTGTCGCCGTCGCAAGCTCCGGCTCTGCTGCGACGGTCGGCAAAGCCGCCGTCTCCGCGGCCCGGGCTACGACGCTCCGTAGACCGGTGCGGGCGAAGGCGCCTTGGCCAGGAGCTCACGCACGGCCGAACCGACCTCGGCAGGTG
>JAPSGP010000111.1 GCA_031177445.1 Acidimicrobiia bacterium | reverse complement strand
CACGCCAACCTCATCGGCCTCGAGCCCGGCCAGGGGTTCGCACAGCTCATGTGGCAGCTCCAGTACGAGCGGCTGGCGTCGGCGGCGGCGGCGGTCGGCCATGCCGAGAAGACGCTCGAGGACGCGATCGCCTACGTGCGGGAGCGGCGGTCGTTCGGAAAGCCCATCGGCGAGCACCAGGTGATCGCGCACATGCTCGCCGATGCTGCGACCGAGCTCGAGGCCGGCCGTGCTCTGCTGTACGACGTCGCCTGGCGGATCATGCAGGGCGAGTACCCCGTGGCCGAGATCTCGATGGCCAAGAAGTACTGCGCCCAGATGGAGCATCGGTTGGTCGACACCTGCCTGCAGGTCCACGGCGGCGCCGGCTACATGGAGGAGTTCCCGGTGAGCCGCGCCTACCGCGACGGCCGCCTCTACCGCATTGGCGCCGGCACCGACGAGATCATGAACGACGTCATCGCCAAGCGTCTCGGCATCCGGTCCGGCGACGATTAGGCGCCCACCAACGCGGCAGCGTGGCGTGCGATCACGCGTTCCTCGTCTGCTTGCACGACGCGAACGAAGCACGGCGTACCGGGCTCGCTGATCACCGGCTCGTCGCTAGCGTTTCGTTCCGCGTCGAGTCGGACACCCAAGTGATCGAGGCCGGCGCAGATCTCGGCGCGGATCGGCGCTGACCGTTCGCCGATGCCGCCCGAGAACACGAGGGTGTCGAGCCCGCCCAACACGGTCACCAAGGCCCCGACGTGCTTTCGCGCCTGCCGGCAGAAGACCTCGACCGCGAGCGCCGCGGCCGCGTCCGTCGATCTGCGCTCGAGCAGCGCCTTCATGTCCCCCGTCGCCCCCGAGAGCGCCAGGAGGCCCGAGCCGCCGTCGAGCAAGCGCTCGAGCCGGTCGGCGTCGTAGCCCGGTTCCCGCAGAAGTCGGATCGCGACACCCGGATCGAGATCGCCCGTGCGCGTGCTCATCACCAGGCCGCCGGTCGGGGTCAGCCCCATCGTGGTGTCGACGGACACGCCGTCGAGCACGGCGGTCATGCTCGCCCCGCTCCCGAGATGCGCGAGCACCGCCCGCTCGCCCAGCTCGTCGCCGAGGGCGTCGACCACCGACTCGTAGGCCAGCCCGTGGAAGCCGTACCGGCGGAAGCCCGCGCTCCACAGGTCCCGCGGCACCGGCAGGCGCTGCGCGGCTTCGGGCATACGGCGGTGGAAAGCGGTGTCGAAGCACGCCACCTGCAGGACACCCGGGCACCGCTCCCGCATCCGCTCGATCCCGACGATCGATGCCGGCTGATGCAGCGGAGCGAATGGAACGAGGTGCTGCAGCTCGGCCAGCACGCCGTCGTCGATCAGGATCGGTCCCGCGTGATGCGGGCCGCCGTGCACGACCCGATGGCCGACCGCGCTCGGCGACGGCACGCCCAGATCGCGCAACTCGGTCAACGACCGATCGAGCGCGGCCTCCACCTCGCCGGGACGCACCGGGAGCTCGAGCCGGGCCTGCTCCGTCAACACGTGCGCGCTGCCCACGAACACCGCGACCTTCAACGACGACGAGCCGCTGTTGACCGAAACGATCGTGGCCGCGGTCAACGACCCCAGCGCCAGTCGCGCACCTCGGGCAGGTCCTCGAGGTGCATGGCGATGTACGCCTCGTGCTGCTCGAGCATGTCGTTGCAGTGCTCGACGAGCCCGTGGGCGCCCGGCGGCGTCTTGTGGAGCTGCTGCGTCTTGCGGACCCGGTGCAACGCCTCCAGGCACAGGTGGTAGCGGCTGACCTCGTTGCGCACGACCATGTCGAACGGCGTCGTCGTCGTCCCTTCCTCCTGATAGCCGCGCACGTGGAAGCGCCCGGGGTGAGTACGGCCATGGATCACGTGATGAACCGCGTTCGGGTATCCGTGGAACGCGAACACAACCTCAGCGTTGTCGGTGAACAGGTCGGTGAAGCGCGCCGCGTCCATGCCGTGGGGGTGACGGTCGGGCGGGAACAACGTCATCAGGTCGACGACGTTCACGACGCGGAACTCGAGCTCGGGCACGTGGCGGTGCAAGAGGTCCGCGGCCGCGAGCGTCTCCATCGTGACGATGTCGCCGGCGCTGGCCAGCACGATGTCAGGCGTGCCCGTGGACTCGTTCCCTGCCCACGACCAGACTGACGCGCCCATGGCGCAGTGGTCCTTTGCCGCGTCCATGTCGAGCCATTGCAGCTGCGGCTGCTTGTCGATCACGATGAGGTTGACGTAGTCGCGGCTGCGCAGGCAGTGGTCGGCCACCGACAGCAAGCAATTGGCGTCGGGCGGCAGGTAGATACGAGCGACGGTCCCCTTCTTGCTGAGGACGGTGTCGATCAGGCCCGGTCCCTGATGACTGAAGCCGTTGTGGTCGTTGCGCCAGCACGTCGAGGTCAGCAGCACGTTCAGTGACGCCACCGGCGCACGCCACGGCAGCTCGCGGGCTGCTTCGAGCCACTTCGCGTGCTGGACGGTCATCGACGCAGAGACCATCGCGAACGCTTCGTAGGTCGCGAACAGCCCGTGGCGTCCGGTGAGGAGATAGCCCTCGAGCCATCCCTGGCAGTTGTGCTCGCTGAGGATCTCCATGACCCGACCGTCGGGAGCGACATGGTCGTCCGTCGGCAGCAGCGGCTCGACGAGGCAGCGATTCTCGACTTCGAACACCGCTCCGAGCCGGTTCGAGTTCGTCTCGTCGGGGCAGACGACGCGGAAGTTGCGCTGGTCCCGGTTGTGCACGAACACGTCGCGCAGGAACTCGCCGAAGCGCCGGGTCGACTCGTGCAGCTCGGCGCCGGGCTGGTCGACCGGGATGGCGTAGCTGGTGAAATCGGGCAGCGACAGCGCCTGCAGGAGACGACCGCCGTTGGCGTGCGGGTTCGCTCCCATCCGCCGGTCGCCTGCGGGCGCGATGGCGCGAAGCTCGGCGACCGGGCTCCCGTCCTCGTCGAACAGCTCCTCGGGCCGGTAGCTGCGCATCCAGTTCTCGAGCATGCGCAGGTGATCCGGGTTCTGCCTCACGTTCGCCAGCGGCACCTGGTGCGCGCGGAAGGTCCCTTCGACCTGCTCGCCGTCGACCACGCTCGGACCGGTCCACCCCTTGGGAGTGCGCAGCACGAGCGCGGGCCACCGCGGTCGTGCAACGGAGCCGTTCGAGCGCGCCCGGGCCTGGTAGTTGCTGATCGCATCGAAGCAGTGGTCGAGCGCCTGTGCGAGCGCGCGATGCACGGTCTCGGGATCGTCGCCCTCGACGAAGCGGGGCTCGTAGCCGTAGCCCGCAAGAATCGATCGAACCGCGTCGTCGCTCGCACGACCGAACACCGTCGGGCCCGAGATCTTGTAGCCGTTGAGGTGCAGGATCGGCAGCACGGCGCCGTCGCGCGCCGGGTTCAGGAAGTCGATGCCCTGCCACGACCCCGACAGCGGGCCGGTCTCGGCTTCGCCGTCGCCGATGACGCAGGCGACGACGAGGTCGGGGTTGTCGAACGCGGCGCCGAAGGCATGCACGAGCGCGTACCCGAGCTCACCGCCCTCGTGGATCGATCCCGGTGTCGGGACGCTGACATGGCTCGGCACCCCGCCCGGCGTCGAGAACTGACGGAAGAGCCGGAGCATGCCGGCCGTGTCGGGCGAGACGTCCGGATAGACCTCGGAGTACGTGCCTTCGAGATAGACGTTCGCCAGCACCGCGGGGCCGCCGTGCCCGGGCCCGGCGATGTAGATGACGTTCGCATCCCTTTCCCGGATGATGCGATTGAGGTGCACGTAGAGCAGGCTCAGCCCGGGCGAGGTGCCCCAGTGACCCAGCAGGCGCGGCTTGACGTGCTCGGGTCGCAGCGGCTCGGTCAACAGCGGGTTGTCGCGCAGGTAGATCTGCCCGACGGTCAGGTAGTTCGCCGCTCGCCAGTAGGCGTCGAGCGTGCTCAGGTCTCGATCGGACACGGTCGGGGAAACTGCGCGAGTCGTCATGAGAGCATCGTGACGGTCGTACCCCTCCTACTCCGGCCGGTACACCAGTCCGTTGTCCGATGTTCACGCGTTCGCGCGCCGTGCCGCCGAGGTGTTCCTTCACCTTTGCGACACCGATCCGCTGCGCCGCTCTCCCAAACGTAGGCAGATCTGGTCGTGATCGCAGCTTTCTGCCCACGTTCAGCGAGCAAATCGCGCCACGTGACAACCCGATCGTTTCGTGCCGAAGCGCTGAGTGCCCGGGGCGGGATTCGAACCCGCATGCCCTTTCGGACAATGCATTTTGAGTGCATCTCGTAAACCAGTTCCGACACCCGGGCTCGCGTTCTCGATGGTATCGCCGACGCTCCTTTGTTCTACAAGCTGTGAGCGGGGTAACTACACTCTGTGACTCCCCCGTGAGTCGTCGGAGCCCCTGATGACCCTCGCCTGGAACAACGCCGTCCTCCTCGCTTCGCTTCTCGCGGTGGTGTGTGTCGCCGCCATCGTGCTGATCGTCGTCGCACCGTGGAAGCGAATCCGGGCCGAGCCGCCGTTGCCCGACGACGTGGAGACCAGGCTGCTGCTCGGCGAGGATCCCGAAGAGATTCTCGAGGAAGAGATAGAAGAAGAGGAAGAGGCCCGCGAGCACCGCGAGGGTGGCGAGGTGTTCGACCTCGACCCGCAGCGGCACCCGCCCTCCTAGCCGAAGCGCCCAGCCGAATTTCTCGTCAGGCGCTCGCCAGCGCGAAGAACAAGCGGGCCGCGCAGGCCGTCTGGCCCTCGACGGTGGCAGTTCCCTGCCCCCATCCCCCCCGAGCGCTGAGCCGCTCGAGCTCGACCGTCATCACCAGCTCGTCACCGGGCACGACGAGGCGGCGGAAGCGAACCTTCTCCACCCCACCGAAGAGCGGCAGCTTGCCCGCGTAGCGCTCGTCGGCGAGCACCGCGATCGCGCCCGTCTGCGCGAGCGCCTCGAGCTGGATCACGCCGGGAAACACCGGGTTCCCCGGGAAGTGCCCGGCGAGGAACGCCTCGTCGCCCGTCACGCGATACCGACCGGTAACCGACGTCCCCGGTTCGACCGCGTCGACCGCGTCGACGAAGCGGAACGGCGGGCCGTGCGGCAGCAGCGCGACCAGCGCGTCGGACTCCTCGCGTGTCGTCATCGCAACCTGACTCCTCGTCAGTGTTGACGTACCCGTCAGTACTCGCCTACCCGTGAGTAACTGACCTACCCGTCAGTAACGGTCGATGCGCGTCCAAGCCGATCGAGGCGCGAAAGTCGCGCAGACGTTACATGCCGTTCTCGCGGCGTCCACAGAGCGATGTAACGCTCTCGCTCCATCGCAAGTCGAAACGCTTCACCGCTCGTCTCGCTTCCACTCGTCGCACGACCCCTATCCGGCGGAGTCGAAAACCTCGTGGCCATTGCCGTCATCTTCCCCGGCCAGGGAACTCAGCAACGGGGCATGGGTCAGCCGTGGCGCGGCCATCCCGCGTGGTGCGTCGTCGAGCAGGCCGAGGATGTACTGGGCGAGCCGCTGGCGCCGCTCGTCCTCGACGCTCCGAGCGATGTTCTTGCGCGCACGCGCGAAGCGCAGCTCGCGGTGCTCCTCACCTCGCTCGTGACATGGGAGGCCGTGCGCGAATCGATCGACGCCCCCATCGCGTTCGCGGGCCACTCGCTCGGACAAGTCACTGCCCTGATCGCGGCCGGCGCGCTCACGCTCGAGGACGGCGTGCGCTTCGCCGCCCGTCGGGCCGAGCTCACCCAAGCCGCCGCCGACGAGCACCCTGGGCGCATGGCGGCTCTGCTCGGGGCGACCGTGGAACAAGCGGAGGACGCGTGCAGAGCTGCGCCCGACCAGTGCTGGATCGCCAACGACAACGCGCCGGGGCAGGTCGTGATCGCCGGCTCACCCGGAGGCGTAGATGCTGCTTCCACCCGGGCGAAAGAGCTCGGTGTGAAACGGGCGACCCCGCTCAACGTCGGCGGCGCCTTCCACACCCCGCTCATGCGCGACGCCGCCGACGGCCTGCGCACCGCGCTCGCCGACACCGCACTCGAGACACCGACAGGGAGGATCGTCTCGAATCACGACGCGGTCGCCTACACCGACGCCGACGGTTGGCGGGAACGGCTCGCCGACCACGTCACGGTGCCGGTTTGCTGGCGGACGTCGATGGAGACGCTCACTGGTCTGGGCGCAGGCCAGCTGCTCGAGGTCGGGTACGGGTCGATGCTCGCCGCACTGGCGAAACGCACGGTGCCCGATCACCCCGTGACCGGTATCGCCACCCCCGACGATCTCCCCCGCCTTCTGGAGGTGTCCTGATGGAGCACGTGCTGGTACAAGGAGAGGGTCTGCTGGTGCTGGAGCGGGTCATCGTGGCACCCTCGGTGGGCGTGTTCCGTCCGCTCGTGCGCCACGAAGAAGTCGAGGGGCACTTCGTCGACACCGGTCAACCGATCGGCGTGATCGAGGGCCCCGGCATCTCCACCCCGGTCCGCAGCCCCTTCCGGGGCGTGCTCGCCGGCCTGCTCGCGGGTGACGGCGAGCGCATGCGGCAAGGTGAGCCCGTCGCCTGGCTGCGGATCGCCGCATAGCGATGCGCGCCGCGATCACCGGCCTTGGCACCGCGGTTCCCGCACAGCTGCTCACCAACGCCGACCTGGAGGCGCGGGTCGAGACGAGTGACAGCTGGATCGTCGAGCGGACCGGCATCCGGGAGCGCCACATCGCCAAGCCGGACGAGACCACGGCCTCGCTCGCGGTCGAGGCGGGCACCGCCGCGATCAAGCACGCCGGCATCCCGCCCGACGCGGTCGACCTGCTGATCGTGGCCACCGCCACGCCCGAACAGCCGATCCCGCACACCGGGGCATTCGTCGGCGAAGGCCTCGGCCTGCGTTGCGGGTCCTTCGACCTGCAAGCCGGATGCGCGGGCTTCGTCTACATGCTGGTGGTCGGATCCTCGATGCTCACCGCCGGGCATCTCCAGCACGTGCTGCTGATCGGTTCGGAGACGCTGAGCCGGGTCATCGACCCGGCCGACCGCGCGACGTGCATCCTGTTCGGCGACGCCGCCGCTGCGATCGTCCTCAGCCGCTCCGATGACGACGGCCCCGGCGTCCTCGGCTGGGACCTCGGTTGCGACGGATCGGCCGCGAGCCTGCTCGAGGTGCGCGCCGGCGGGAGCCGGCGACCGGCCACGCCGGAGACGATCGCCGCCGGCGACCAGTACCTGAAGATGCAGGGCCAGGAGGTCTTCCGCCGGGCGGTGCGCGCGGTGGTCGAGTCGGCGTTCGCCACCCTCGAGCACGCCGGGGTCGGTGCTGCCGACGTGAGCTGGTTCGTCCCGCACCAGGCCAACATCCGCATCATCGAGTCCGCCGCCAGCCGGATCGGGGTCGCCCCCCAACGCACCATCGTCAACATCGACCGCTATGGCAACACGTCGGCGGCCTCGATCCCGCTCGCACTCGCCGAAGCCGAGGAGGACGGACGACTGAAGCCCGGCGACCTCGTGCTGATGTCGGGATTCGGCGCCGGGATGACGTGGGGTTCCGCCCTCGTCGAGTGGGGCAGCCTGTGAGGATGGCCGGACGGACCGCCTTCGTGACCGGCGCCTCCCGTGGCATCGGCCGTGCGACTGCGGTGACGTTGGCCGAGGCTGGGCATCGGGTTGCGTTCTGCTACTCGAGCGACGAAGCGGGCGCCAAGGAGACGCACGTCGCGGTCGAAGCGACGGGTGCGGACGCGCTGGCGATCTGCGCCGACGTCAGCGACGTCGACGCAGTCGACGCCGCGTTCCGCGAGATCGAGGAAGCGTTCGGGCCAGTCGAGCTCCTCGTGAACAACGCCGGCGTGACCCAGGACGGCCTGATCGCACGCATGACCGACGAGCAGTGGGATCGGGTGCTGCGCACCAACCTCACCGGCGCGTTCCACACGATCCGGCGGGCAACGCCCAAGATGATGCGCGCTCGCTTCGGCCGGGTCGTGAACGTGTCGTCGGTTAGCGGCTTCAGCGGCAGTCCGGGCCAGGCCAACTACGCCGCTGCCAAGGCCGGGCTGCTGGGCCTGACCCGGTCGCTCGCCCGGGAGCTCGCGCCCCGCAACATCACCTGCAACGTCGTCGCGCCGGGGCCTATCGTGACCACCATGACCTCGGGGCTGCCCGACGAGTGGCAGGCCTGGGCCAAGGACTCGGTCCCACTGGGCCGGCTCGGGGCAC
>JAPSGP010000376.1 GCA_031177445.1 Acidimicrobiia bacterium | reverse complement strand
GGGTTGCCGGGTGCGGCGACGACCTCGTCGACCAGTGGCGAGCGCGCCAGGCTCCACGCCAGCGCGTGCTCGCGGCCGCCCGACCCGACGACGAGGACCCGCACGCTCGGCTACGCCGCGCGCGGCAGCACGATCGTCTGGTCGCGGGCGGGGCCCACCCCGACCAGGCTCACGTGCACGCCCGTGAACTCCTCGATGAACCGCACGTAGTCGCGCGCCGCCACCGGCAGCTCGTCGAGGGTCTCGGCGTGCTCGATGTCGTGACCCCAACCGGGCAGGGTCTCGTACACCGGCCGCACCTTGTGCACGACCGACTGGTGGTACGGCACGTGGTCGTAGCGCGTGCCCCGCTCGTCCTCGTAGGCGACGCAGATCTTCAGCGTCTCGAACTGCGACAGGACGTCGAGCTTGGTCAGCGCGAGCTCGGTGCAGGTGTTGATGCGCACCGCGTGCTTCAGCATCACCGCGTCGAGCCAGCCGGCGCGGCGCCGCCGCTTCGTGTTGGTGCCATACTCGCCGCCGCGCTCGACCATCACGTCACCCTCGGCGTCGCCTTCGGGGAGCTCAGTCGGGAACGGCCCCGAGCCGACGCGGGTCGTGTAGGCCTTCACGATGCCGACGATCCGTTCCAGGTCACGCGGCCCGACGCCGGCTCCGCCGCAGACGCTGCCGGCGACCGGGTTGCTCGAGGTGACGAACGGATAGGTGCCGTGATCGAGGTCGAGGAAGGTTGCCTGCGCGGCCTCGAACAGGACCCACTGCTGGGCGTCGAGCGCCTCGTGCACGAGGTGCACGGTGTCGTCGACCAGCGGTTCGAGCCGGGGGGCGAGCCCGAGGTAATCGCGCGCCAGCGCGTCGGCGTCGACCGGGAGCCGGTTGTAGACCTTGGCCAGGACGCCGTTCTTCTCCCGCAGGACGAGGTCGAGCTTCTCGCGGAAGATCTTGGGGTCGAACAGGTCCTGCACCCGCAGCCCCACCCGGGCCGCCTTGTCGGCGTAGGCGGGCCCGATGCCGCGCTTGGTGGTGCCGAGCTTGTTCTTGCCGAGGTAGCGCTCGGTCACGCGGTCGAGCTCCTGGTGGTACGGCATGATCAGGTGCGCGTTGCCGGACACCCGTACCCGTCGGCTGTCGATGCCCTTGGACTCGAGCATGTCTAGCTCGTCGATCAGCACCACCGGATCGACGACCACGCCGTTGCCGATGACCGGGACGACCCACGGGTAGAGCACGCCGCTCGGCACGAGCTGGAGCTTGAACACGTCGCCGTCGGCCACGATCGTGTGGCCGGCGTTGTGCCCACCCTGGTAGCGCACGCACAGCGACGCTTCTTTGGCGAGGTAGTCGGTGAACTTGCCTTTGCCCTCGTCGCCCCACTGCGTGCCGACGATCACGGTGCCGGGCACGTCAGGCGTCCTCGGGGCTGCACCGCCGAGGGGACCATTCGAGGCGCCGCCGACGGGCAACGGTCGCGTCTGCGATCACGTTGACGGAATCGTAGTAGCTCCGGCCGGAGGCTGATCCCGCAGATCCAGCTGCATCAGCGCCGCGAAATAGACGGTCCTGACGGCAAGGGCCCGCCCGACCTCGTCGACGACGTCGGTCAAGAACTCGTCACGGTACGCATCCTCCGTGAGCACCGAGACGGTGAAGTAGAAGGCGGAGAACGCGGTGAGGAATCCGGCCACGCGCAGCAGCTCCTCGGTGACGACCATGCGTCGGCCCCACAGGTCGATGGTGGCGAGCACGTCGGGCGCGGCGCCGAGGAAGCTCTCGGTGATCGGCTCGGTCACGACCACGACGCCGAACACAACGAGGAACGAGAACAGCATCACGCTCACGAGCACGACCTGCAGGCCCTGGCTGAAGAGCACGACGAGGCCGATGTTGCCCCACTCGCGCCGGCCCAGCCGCGGCGTCTCCGCCTGCGCTCGCGGGCCGTCGACCTCGCCGACGAGCGACTCCGCCGGGGTGCCGTTGGCCTGCTCCACGACGTGGTCCCACGTCGGGAACGCCGCCAGCCGGCTCACCTCGCGCGGGACCCGGATCACGGCGAACAGCGTCCCCACAACCAGAAACGCAGCGAGGACGACCCAGTAGAAGGGCCCGACCAGTCCTCGGCTCACCTGCCAGACCTCGTTGGTGAGAAAGAGGAACGTGACGAAGAGCAGGAGCAGCGGCAGCGCCCGCACGAAGAGCGTGACCACCGTCACCAGCGATCGCGCCGTCCGTTCGGCTGCCCACCGCGTCATCGGCACGATGCCGTAGCTCGTGACGAGGTAGACGGCGAGCAGGAGGACGACGTTCGCTCCCGCGGTGACGAGCGCGGCCTTGAACTGCGTCCCGAAGACGATCGGCAGGATCGGCGGCGCGAGTACGAACACCGCGATTTCGAAGACGCCGATGTCGACGGGCCGCGCCAGCAGGGGCCGGTGCCGGAGCCGGTTGGCGAGCATCCACGCGCCCAGGAGGATCGCGAACCCGGCGACGACCGCCACGACGTCGAGCCAGATCGGGAAGCTGCGCTTGGGCGCGTTCACGACCTCGACGAGGAAGATGAGCGTGAGGACCGGAACCGTTCGCGTGAGGACGTCACGCGACGCGCTGTAACCGGCGATGAGATGCGGGAGGCCTCGCCGCACGAACCACTGCTCCGTACGGTCGAGCGCCTCGGAGGCGTCGGCGGCCACCCCGTGAGTCTCGTCCGGGCACCGACGCCCGGCGCGGATCAGGGCTCGAAGTCGTCGTCGACGGGCGCGGGCTGGGACTGCTCGATGGCGTCGGCCTCGGGCGCCTCCGGATCGTCGGACACCTCGTCCATGTCCTCGTCGTGGGGGAAGGCCTCACGCTCCTGGTCGAGGGCGTCGCCCTCGGGAACCTCACGTTCCATGGCTCGCCTCCCCTACATGCGTATCTCGACCACCATATAGGCGGCTCAGATACGCCTCATCAGACCGCGACCGGTGCGCCCTTCGTGAACACGAGGCCGTCGGGCGATGCGTCGACCGCGATGACGTCGCCCTCGCGGAACTCGCCCTGCAGCAGTTTGAGCGCGATCGGGTCGGCGATCTCGCGCTGGATGACGCGCTTCAGCGGCCGAGCCCCGAAGTCGGGGTCGTAGCCGACCCGAGCCACGTGGGCGAGGGCCTCGTCGGTGAGCTCGAGGCGCAGGCCCCGCTCGGCGAGGCGGTCGGCCAGCTGCGCCACCTGCAGGTCGACGATCTGGGCGATGTGGCGCTCGTCGAGTCGGTGGAACACCACGATCTCGTCGATCCGGTTCAGGAACTCGGGCTTGAAGTGGTTGCGCACCGCCGCCATGACCACGCTCTCGTCGGCGCCACCGCCGAGGTTGCTGGTCATGATCAGCACGGTGTTGGTGAAGTCGACTGTGCGTCCCTGCCCGTCGGTCAGCCGCCCGTCGTCGAGGATCTGCAGGAGCAG
>JAPSGP010000110.1 GCA_031177445.1 Acidimicrobiia bacterium | reverse complement strand
AGGGCGCGGGCGCGCTGCTCGTGCGTCGGGGCCTGCGCCTGCCGCCCTTCGTCGTGGGTGGGTCGCAGGAGCGCGCCCGCCGGGGCGGGCTCGAGAACGCGAGGCGGTCGCCCACCAGCGCGCGCTCACCGATCGCGTCGGAAGCGAAGCGCCGGCGCGCGTGCTCGGCGTGGCCCGCTACGGCGACCCGGCCGACCGGGTGCCGCACCTCGTCTGCATCGGTATCGAGGGGATCGAGGCCGAGCCGATCCTCCTCGGCCTCGACCAGCGTGGGGTCGCAGTGCATTCGGGGTCGGCCTGTTCCAGCGAGGCGCTGGAGCCGTCACCGATCCTCGAGGCGATGGGGGTCGACGCCGACCACTCGCTGCGAGTGAGCGTCGGCTGGAGCTCGACCGCGAGGGACGTCGAGTCGTTCCTCGACGCGCTGCCCGCCGTCGTCGACCGCCTGCGGGAGCTGCGGGCAGGCTAACCAGCTTGCGGCGCCACCAGCCCGTGGTCGAAGGCGAACACGATCGCGGCGGCGCGGTCGCGCAGATCCAGCTTCGTGAAGATGTGGCCGATGTGGCTCTTGACGGTGGCCTCGCTCACGAACAGCGCGTCGGCGATCTCGGCGTTGAGTGCGCCTCGGCCGATCAGCCGCAGGACGTCGAGCTCTCGGGGCGAGAGCTCCTTCACGCGAGCCGTCGCGTCGGCGCTCGGCGCCGAGACGCTGCGGTAGGTCGCGAGCACGCGGGCCGTGACCGAATGATCGAGCCACGCCTCACCTTCCGCCACGGTCCGCGTCGCCCGGATGAGGTCCTCGCCGGGCGCGTCCTTGAGGATGAATCCAGCGGCTCCGGCTCGGAGCGCCCCGGAGAGCACCTCGTCGTCGTCGAACGTCGTGAGCACGAGCACCGGCGGTGACGCGCCCAGGGCACGGAGACGGCGCGTCGCCTCCACGCCGTCCATGCCCTTCATTCGGATGTCCATGACCACGACGTCGGGGTCGAGACGGTCGACCGCCTCGATCGCTGCGGCCCCGTTCGCGCACTCCCCCACGATGTCGAAGCCTTCGTCCGGGTGCAGGATGCGACGGAGACCCACGCGCACCAGCTCCTGATCGTCGACGAGCAGGACGCGGATCATGCGTCGGTCGTGATCCGCGGGATCCGGGTCTCGACCGTCCAGCCGCCGTCGCCCGGCTCGGCTCGGAACGTACCCCCGAGCAGCTCGGCGCGCTGGCGCATGCCCCGGACTCCGAGGCCCGTCCCGTTCGCGCGCGTGGCGTCGACGACGGGGTTCCGCACCTGCAACGACACCTGGTCAGCCTCGGCGCGGATGGTCAGCGACGCGCGTGTCCCCGCTGCGTGCTTTGCCACGTTGGTCAGCGACTCCTGCGCGATCCGGTACAGCGCGAGGCCCGTCGCCGGTGCGAGCGTCGCGACGTCGCCGACGAGGGTGAGGTCGACGTCGAGCCCGGCGGCACGGAACTCCTCCACGAGATCGGGAACGTCGGCTGCCGACGGCATGGGCGACTCGGTCCCGCTCGTCCCGGGCGCGAGCAGCCCTACGGTCCTGCGGATCTCCACCAGGCTCTCCCGACCCATCCGCTCGGCGGCGAGGAGCGCCTCCTCCGCCTCGGCCGGGTCACGGCGTATTGCCAGCCGTGCACCGGTGATGTAGAGCATCGTGACGGAGAGCGTGTGCGCGACAACGTCATGGATCTCGCGCGCGATGCGCTGGCGCTCCTCCTCGACGGCGCGGTCCGCGAGCTCCGATTGCGCCGTCGCCAGGTTGGAGGCGAGCTGAAACTGCGACCGGACCGCGATCCCGCCCGCCCAGCTGAAGAGGAGTCCGAGGATCCAGACGAACGCGCCGTCGTAGCGATTCGAGAGGTCGACGCCGACCATGAGCGCGATCGAGGCGCCGAATACAAGTGAGCTCTCCCACCGCGGTGCCACGAGGGCGTCGTGGGCGACGAGGAACACGAGGAAGAACGGCACCATGTCGATCTCGACCGGGTCGACGACGAGCCCGGCAACTGCGCCGAGTACGAGTACGGCGCACACGAGCCGGCGGAACGGGTGGTCGAGGTCGACGACGAGGCCCACGATCCACGGCAATGCCGCAAGCCCAGCGACCAACGCCGGCCACCGCAGCGGGACGAGCGCATCGCGCTGGACGCTGACCGCGATCGCCAGGCTGACCGGGATCGCCGCTTCGACGTATCGCGCCGCGGGTGGAACGAGCTCGCGTCCGAACGGATGCGCCGGATCCGACACAGCCGAAGCCTACGAGGGCTCTCGTCGGCGCGCATCCGACCGTGGTCGAGTTCGCAATCCACCCGCAGGCGGAGTCGGAATCGCCCGCTGCCCGATGCCGGGCGCGCCCAGCATCCGTACCCTCGTCGCATGCAACGGACGCCGTACCTGGACCGGCTGGCCGAGGTCCCCGCGTTCCGGCACTGCTCGCGCCGGGATCTCCTCCGGGTGTCACAGCTCGTCGACGAGGTCGAGCTCCCGGCGGGCGCGACCGTCGCCGAGCGGGGTCAGGAGCTCGTCATCACGCTCGCGCCGACTCGGGTCCTGGTCGCCGGACGGCGTTCGATCCCCGCATTGCTCGAGCTCGCGCCCTCGCTCGGTTCGGGAACAGCGGAGTTGTGGGTACGGTTGACGCCGGCATGTTCCCCGTGCAGCGTCTGAACCACGCCGTCCTCTACGTCCGCGACGCCGACCGCGCCGCCGCCTTCTACGAGGAGGCCTTCGGGTTCGAGGTCGTCGAGCGCATTTCCGGCGTCGCGGTGTTCCTGCGGGCGCAGGGCACGGCGAACCACCACGACCTCGGGCTGTTCTCGATCGGACCGAACGCGCCCGGCCCGGAGCGAGGCCGCGTGGGCCTGTACCACCTGGCGTGGGAGGTGCCGACGATCCAGGACCTCGCGCTCGCTCGGGAAACGCTCGGTCGGATGGGGGCACTGGTCGGGCAGAGCGATCACGGCGCCACCAAGTCGCTCTACGCCCGCGATCCCGACGGCAACGAGTTCGAGGTCATGTGGATGGTGCCTCGGGACGACTGGGGCGAGTACGAGCACCGCGGCGTGACCGAACCACTGGACCTCGACGCCGCGCTCGTGCGGTGGGGATGAGCATCGAGCTTCGCCCCGGGACGCCCGACGACGCCGAAGGCGCGGGGCGCATCTGCTACGAGGCGTTCCACGCGATCGCCACCGAGCACAACTTCCCGTCCGACTTCCCTTCAGCCGAGTTCGCGACCTTCGTCTTGTCGACGATGCTCTCGAACCCGCGCATCTACTCCGTCGTCGCGACGCTCGACGGTGACATCGTCGGGAGCAACTTCCTCGACGAGCGCTCCACGATCGTCGGCGTCGGGCCGATCACCGTCGACCCGAAGGCGCAGAACAGCCAGATCGGCCGGGCGCTGATGGACGACGTGATGCGGCGCGCCGACGAGCAGCGCGCTCCGGGGATACGCCTCGTCCAATCCGGTTACCACAACCGTTCGTTCTCGCTCTACGCGAAGCTCGGCTTCGATGTGCGCGAGCAGCTCGCCGCCCTGAATGGTCCGGTCCTCGACGTCGAGGTCGACGGGCACCGCGTACGTCCCGCAACCGATGCCGATGTCGCCGGTTGCGGTAACCTGTGCCGGCGCGTCCACGGCCACGATCGCAGCGGCGAGCTCAACGACGGGGTGGCGCTCGGCGCCGCGCTCGTGGTGGAGCACGACGGCCGCATCACCGGCTACACGAGCATGCTCGGCTACGCTGGCCACGCGGTCGGCGAGAGCAACGACGACCTGAAAGCGCTCCTGGGCGCGAAACAGGAGATCATGGGTCCCGGCGTCCTGGTACCCACCCGCAACAGCGAGCTTCTCCAGTGGTCACTCACCCAAGGCCTCCGCGTCGTCCAGCTCATGACCCTTATGACCAAGGGCCTCTACACCGAGCCATCGGCACCGTTCTTCCCCTCGATCCTCTACTGATCAACCCGTAGAACCGAACCTTCTCCCGGTCCGGGTCGTCTCCTGTCAGGATGGCGGCCACGACCCACTTGCGGGGTCGAGACTCGCATGTAGAAGGCGATGTCGGGTGACCAACCTGGGGTCCCCGCCGGAAGCTCTGCTTCCGGCGGGGTCAACCAGGCGCCTCGGGGGGTGCGCGTGCAGGAGCCGGACCCGCAGGTCATTCGAGCCGCCGCCCAGCAGGACGAGGCGGCGTTCGGCGAGCTGGTGCGGGCCTACCAGGCCCACGTGTGGCGGTTCCTCCGCCACCTGCTCGGCGACGACGCTCTGGCCGAGGACCTCACCCAGGAGACGTTCATCCGCATCTACCGCAAGCTCCACACCTTCGAGTTCCGGTCCAAGTTCTCGACCTGGGTGCTCAACATCGCCCGCAACGCCGGGACCGACGAGCTCCGGGCCCGGCAGCGTCGGGCGCGGTTGGTCGACGCGCTCTCGGTGCCGGCGCCCCCACGCGACCACACGACCCGGATCGAGATCGCCGAGGCAATCGACGGCCTGACACCCAAGCTGCGCGAGACGGTGCTGCTGGTCGAGCTGTTCGGGCTGACGTATCGGGAGGCGGCCGACGTACTCGGCATCCCCGAGGGCACCGCCAAGCGACGGGTCTTCGACGCCCGCCGCCAGCTCGCCGTGGCACTCGCGGAGGGAGGTGAAGCGAATGCGCTGTGACGAAGCTGCCGAGCGCATCTCCCTCGCGCTTGACGGAGCGATCGATGGCCGCGAGCTCGAGCAGCTCGACTCCCACGTGGCCAGCTGTGCGTCGTGCCGGGCGTTCCGCCAGTCGTCGCTGCGTGTTCGCCAGCACCTCCGCTTCGAGGTGGTGACCGCCGTGCCCGATGTCGAGGCGGCGGTACTCGACGCGATTCGCCGGCCCGCGACGCGGCGGCCATCGACGGGAGGCCAGTCGCGGCCGCCCCTGCGCTGGCTTGCCCCTGCCGCCGCGTTGCTCGCCGGCGTGGTGGCCGGCGCCGCGTTCGTCGGCCTCCGCACCGATCGCGCTCCCGACTCGGCTGCCGCGGCCGATCTCTCGGCGCGCGTCCTCGTCGCGCAGTCGCGGGTCGATGCCCTCAGCGCCGACCTCTCGATCACGGAACGCGGCTGGCATCCCGACGTGCCGGTCCGCCGGTACACAGGGCAACTTGAGTACCGCGCGCCGGAGTCGCTGGCGATCACCCTCGAGGACACGTCGCGGTATCCGTCAAGGGCCTGGCGACCGAACGACGTAACCGCGATCGTCGATCGCGATCAGTCGTGGCGCAGCGGTCTCGCCGCCTGCCCGCGCGAGACGCAGCCGTCGTGCACACCGGCCAACCCCCGCATCCTGGGCGCCTCGGACCGCGAGCCGTTCCCCGACGCCGAGCCCACTCCACTCGATCTCGTCGTCCCCGTGACGAGCTTCGCCGGAGGTGGGCATTCGGTATCGCTCGGTGAGCAAACGGTGTCGGGCCGCAACGCGCTCGGCGTGGAGGTGACGGTCGCTCAGGCCGATCCGGTGCTCGACGGGATCCTCGCCAGTGGGAACTGGCGGGAGCTGCACCCCACGGATCGAGTCCAGTTGTGGCTCGACCGTCGGAGCCTCGTGCCGCTTCGTCTCGACGTGTTCGCGGCGCAGAGTCTCGAGCGCGACCGCTGGGCAGCGACGCGCGGCTACACCGACGACCCCAGTCGTCCGATCCTCGAGGTGCGGCTCAGGCGGGTGCGTGTCGGAGTCGCCGATTTAGCTGAGTTCGGTGTTGCGCCCGCAGGCGTGCTCGAACAGGCGCAAGGATTCCACGAACTGCCGCCCAATCAGGTCCCGGCGCCGACACCCGGCGTTCTGCCGCAGGGAATGGTTCCGTACCGCGCCGGGGTGGTCGAGACACCGAATGGACCCAGGGTGGCGGTGCGTACCTGGACCGACGGGCGGGGCTGGGTGAAGGTGCGCGCCACCGAGGAATGGGTCGGGGGCCGCTTGTTCGGAGACCTCGAGCTCCCGGTGCGGGAAGTCGATCTGGGGTCGGCGGGCGTGGCATACGTGGGCGACGGCGGGCGTCGGATCGCGCTCCACGGATCGGCAATGGACGTCGTCGTCACCGGCAGCGTCAGCGAGCACGAGTTGCTCGAAGTGGCCTCGACGCTGGGCGTGAGCGGTGAAGAGGTCCCTGATGACTGGGACGAAGCGGGTACGAGGTCGCCGGCGGAAGCGGCGGTCGCGCTCCCGGGCCTGCTCGCTCCGCGTGGGATCGACGGGTTCTCGGCTCCCGCGATCCGGGTGGTCGACGGCAACTACGTGACGATGTCGTACACCGGCGCCGGGGCACGCGAGTTCGTGCTCGTCGAAGCGCCGGGCACGGTGCTCACACCCCCGGTGGGTGCCGACACGCGCGGTGTGTCGATCCGGCGCACGACCGGTCGGTACACCCCTCAGAGCGGCGAGCTCGAATGGATCGAGCGCGGCATCGCGGTGACCCTGCGCAGCGAGACGTTGTCGCTCGGCGAGCTGGTGCAGATCGCGAACCACTTGAGGCCGGCATGAGAAAGCCGGTGTGGGTCGTGCTCGCCCTGGCCGTCGGGATCGTCGCCGGCGCCGCCGGCATGGCCGCGATCCAAGATTCACCGGAGCTCGAGGCGTCGCTTGCGGTGACCGAGGCGCCAGTCGAGGCCGCGCCGGCACCCGAGCCTCGGGAGCGGGTGCTGCTCGCGTGGACGTCGGGCGGGCTCCCGCCCGAGCTGCCGGCGCAGGTCGACGCCCTTGGCGCGGTGCGCCGATCCACGGTCGTCGACGGCGACACGGTGAACCTGGTCGGGTCGGCCGGTGCCGACGGGCAACCGATCGACACGGTCACCGACGCGCGTTCGATCCCCCTCGACGCCCTCGCCATCGATCCGGCGACGTACGCGCCGTTCTTCGACAAGGCGGCCCAGGCCGAGTTCCGCGCGTTGCAGCCGGGCGAAGTGCTGCTCGGGGCGACGTCGTCGCTGCTCCGACGGTCCGGTCCTGGCGCGGTTCTTCAGCTCGACAACGGAGCCAGCGTGACGGTGGCGGGCGTGGTCGACGACGAGGTCGTCGGCGCCGCAGAGCTCGTCGTCGATCGCGCGACGGCGGCGGGCGTCGGGATCGCGACCCCGCGGTTCCTTCTCATCTCGTACCGCGGTGACCGGGTGACGCTCGAGCGCGAGATCAACGCCCTGCTCCCACCGAAGGTAGGCGCTCGGTACCGCAGTCCCGACGAGACGCCGTACCTGCGCCACGGCGACGCCGTGCTGCCGCAGGCGCTCATCAAGGCCCGCTTCGGCGAGTTCGCGTATCAGCCGCCGACTGCTGGCCGCTTCTTCGAGGTCGATCCAGCGTGGCGGGCGGAGCACATCGTCCAAGCGAAGGTCCCGATTCTCGGCAAGATCGGCGAGTGCCACCGCGCCATCGTCCCGACGATCGAGGGTGCGCTGCGGGAGCTCGAGCAGCGCAACCTCGCGTTCCTCATCGACCGGAACGGGTTCCGGGGCTGCTTCCAGCCGTCGGTGATCGAAGGTGCCGGGATCTCGCGCCACTCGTGGGGCGTCGCCATCGACCTCAACTTCACCAAGAACCCGACCGGTGTGGCGTCTGCGGTCGACCCCCGCGTCGTCGAGGTCATGGACCGGTGGGGCTTCACCAGCGGGGCCGAATGGCTCGTCCGCGACGCCGGCCACTTCGAGTACCTGCGCCCACCGCGCCACTGACTCCGAACTCCCGCCGCACCTCCGTCGTCTGTGTGACGTGGACGACGACGTGCCGATCAAGTTCGGTCCATGTTCGAACGGCGAGTACGAGCCGCGCCCGCTCACGAACGTGCTCGAGGAGACGGTGCGGCTCGCTCGGGCAGCGTGCGCAGAGAACGCCCGCCGCACCGGAGTCTCGCGGCGCACGTTCTTGCGATCCGTGTGCGGTGCCGCAACCACGCTGCTCGTCCTGAACGCCTGCAGTCGCGACGAGGCGCGGTCGAACGGCCGGCGACCGCCCGGCGGGAGCTACGACATCCCCACGACCGCGACCACCGACCCGGAGGCGGCGCGCGCGGCCCTCGCCGGCGACGAGTTCGTCTTCGATGTCCAGGGGCATCTGCTGGAGTACCGAGTGAACCCGGCGGCCCGCTACGTGCAGGACTTCTGGGACGGCTTCCCGCAACAACATTGCGGCGAGGCCGACCCACGCACGTGCTTCTCGATCAAGCACTTCATGGAGGAGGTCTTCCTCAAGAGCGACACGTCGAT
>JAPSGP010000014.1 GCA_031177445.1 Acidimicrobiia bacterium | reverse complement strand
CTCGACGTCGTCGCCCGCGAGGCCGGCTGCGCCCGGGCGACGCTGTACCGCTACTTCGGAGGCAAGCAGCAGCTCGTACGGTCGATGCTGGAGCTCGAGTCGGGCCGCATCTTCGCCGCCATCCGCGCCGCCGGCGACGCCGAGGCCACCCTCGAGGACTCGGTCGTCGCCATCCTCGGCGCCGCCACCCGGGAGCTGCACGGGCATGCCGCGCTCGGTTTCGTCCTCGCCTTCGAACCCGAGCTCGTCCTGCCGCACGTGACGTTCTCCGCCGGCGACCGGTTCCTTGCCCGCATGGGTGCCGAGCTGGCGCCCGCACTCGAACGGTACGTCGGTGCCGAGCGGTCCGAGCGCGCGGGTGAGTGGGTCGCGCGCATCGTTCTCGGCTACGCCGTCTGTCCCGCCGACCCGATCGATCTGACCGACGACGCCTCCGCGCGCGCGCTCGTGCGCGAGTTCGTGCTCCCGGGCCTCACCGGTCGTCAAGCACAACCGTCCGCATCAACCAGGGGGTAAGTCCCGATGGCAACGCATCAGGAGATCATCGGCCGCGACGACATCAACGATCTCGAGGCGATCCTCGCGATCAGCAACACCGATGTCGACGAGATCCAGCACATCGTCGAGTCGAACGGCGACGCCATCTTCACCTGGGACTACGAGCGCAGCCGTCCTGCGCTCGGGAAGCTCTACGAGCGGGCCAAGAAGTCGCAATGGAACGCGCAGACCGACCTGCCGTGGGATACCGATGTCGACCAGGAGCACGTCGTCCTGGCGAACGCGCTCGCGAACAACCTCACCTTCGGGCCCGAGCTCGACACCAAAGGAACGCCGTTCGAGAAGTGGGGCGATGCCGAGTGGCTCGACTTCGGCGTGCAGTCACAGAACTGGACACTGTCGCAGTTCCTCCACGGCGAGCAGGGTGCGCTCATCTGCACGGCCAAAGTCGTCGAGACCGTGCCCTGGATCGATGCCAAGTACTACGCCGCCACCCAGGTGATGGACGAAGCTCGCCACGTCGAGGTGTTCGCCAAGTACCTCGACGAGAAGCTCTCGGGCCACTATCCGATCAACGCCCACCTCAAGCTGCTGCTCGACGACATCCTGCACGACTCCCGCTGGGACATGACCTACCTCGGGATGCAGATCATGGTCGAGGGGCTGGCGCTTGCCGCGTTCGGGTTCATCCAGCAGATGACCACCGAGCCGCTGCTCAAGAAGCTGCTGCGCTACGTGATGTCGGACGAAGCCCGCCACGTGGCCTTCGGCGTGCTCTCGCTCCAGGAGTACTACCAGCAGCTGACGGCCAAGGAGCTCCAGGAGCGCCAGGAGTTCGCGTTCGAGGCGGCCGTTCGCATGCGCGACCGGTTTCTGCAGCAGGAGGTCTTCGACCACTTCGGCGTCGACACCAAGGAAGCGGTGAAGATCGTGATGCAGGCGCCGGAGCGCGAGCTCTTCCAGACGATGCTGTTCTCGAAGATCGTCCCGAACTGCAAGAAGCTCGGGCTGCTCGACGCCGGCGACGCCTGGCTGCGCGACCGGTTCACCGAGCTCGGCGTCATCCAGTTCGAGGACTGGACCGACACTGGCGAGGAATACTCGACCCTCGACGAGGTCTCCAAGGACCGCGACGAAGCAGCAGTCAACGCCTAACGGCCGACTCGGTCACGCCACCCGGTCGTTCATGCAGCCAACTCCGGATTCGCCGGTTGTTTGCCTGAACGATGGCCAGCGGCGGCGAGGCGTGCGAGCTCGTCGAGCGTGGCGAACACATAGTCACGTCGGGCTGTCAGCTGGTGCCACGAGAATCGAACCGGCCGGTATCCGTGGGTCACGGCGTCGTTGTCACGCTCGAGGTCTCGCTCGAAGTCGTCGACGCGCGTGTGCCAACGGCGCCCGTCCGCTTCGATGATGGCTTGCCACCCCGGGATGAGCGCGTCGACACGTTGTGACGCGACGCTCGCCATGGCAGTGCTGCTTGCCGTACAACCGATGGACCGTCCGGCAGTTGGCCGAGCACCTCGTAGAGAAGCGCTTCTAGCTCGCTCTCGGGAGGCACGTACCCGTCGTCCCGTGAGGCAAGCAAGGTGCGGACCCCGGCCAATGCCGGGCCATCGCGTACGGGCAAGTTCGACGTACCTTTCCCGCAGAGCGGCAAGGAAATGACGGTCCGAGTTTGCACGATCGTCGATCAAGCGGGCGACCTGTCGATCGGTGCGGTATCGGGCAACCTCGATGACGCACTGCGCCGGCGTCACCACCGGAATGCCCTCCACCGTGGTCGTCTCGACGAGATCCGACTGACGGGCCCGCGCGAGGCGACTGCGGTGATTGCTGCCGGCTGGAACGGTGATCTCGATCCGGCCTCGTCGGAAGCCTGGAAAGGAGTGCAAGGCCGCGGCGGCGCGCCCGGAGAGCGCGGCACGTGGCTCACCAAGTGTCGCGGCCATGCATTGTCGGAGCCACGTTGCCGGATTGCCGGGTAACGCGTAGACCGAGGCGTCGAGCCGGATCCAGTCGCCAGTTGCCAGGCGCCGGTCGATGAGATCAGTCGAGCCGCCAAGACCTAGGACCTGCGCTCGGCTGAAAACACCGTGCTGCCGTCGTGCCAGCGCGGCGACCGCGGCGTCGAGCTTTCGTCGTGTCATGCCGGACAGCATGCCGGTTGGGTACGACAGCAACGCCGGAAGCATCGTTCAGGCATTCGACAACGAAATCGGCCGCCCGATGCCTGAACGATTGCGAGTCCGGGCCGGCAGGGCGTTGCTAGCCTCGATGCGATGACGGACCCGGTACGCATCGTGTTTCTCGGTGGGCTGGGCGAGATCGGGCGCAACTGCTTCTGCCTGGAGGTCGACGGGCGCATCCTCGTGGTCGACTGCGGGCTCATGTTCCCCGACCCCGACATGCACGGCGTCGACCTCGTCCTGCCCGACTTCACCTACCTCCGCGAGAATGCCGAGCGCGTGGAAGGGGTCGTGCTCACCCACGCTCACGAGGACCACGCCGGCGGGCTCGCGTTCCTCCTACGCGACATCGACGTGCCGATCTACGGCTCGCCGCTCTCGCTCGGCCTGGCCCGGAACCGCATCGAGGAGGCCGGGATGCTCGGCCGTACCGAGCTGATCCCGATCGCCGACGGCGAGCGCCGGCGCATCGGCCCCTTCGACTGCGAGTTCATCCCGGTGACCCATTCCGTGCCCCACGCGTTCGCGGTCGCGTACCACACGCCGGTCGGCACGATCCTTCATACGGGCGACTTCAAGCTCGACCTCAGCCCGGTCGACGGGCGCAAGACAGACCTCGCGCTGTTGGGCGAGATCGCCCGCCGCAACGGCGGAGTCCGGTTGCTGCTCTCCGACTCGACGAACGCCGAGCGAACCGGGTTCACCCCGTCGGAGTCGACGGTCGGCGAATCACTGCGCGACCTCTTCCGCGATCACTCGGACCGCCGGTTCATCGTCGCCTGCTTCGCGTCGCACCTGCACCGCATCGAGCAGGTCGTCGCGGCGGCGCTCGCTTCCGGGCGCAAGATTGCGTTCCTCGGCCGATCGATGATCCACAACGTGACGCTGGCGCGCGAGATGGGCTTGCTCCATCTCCCGACGGATCGCGTCATCGACATCGAGGACACCTCGCGCTACGCACCGAACGAGGTGTGCGTCGTGTGCACGGGCTCGCAAGGCGAGCCCATGAGCGCGCTGTCGCTCATGGCCGCGCACGAGCACAAGTGGGTGAAGGTCAGTGAGGACGACCTCGTCGTCATCTCCGCCCACGCAATTCCGGGCAACGAGGCGAACGTGGCGCGCGTCATCGATTCCCTCGTGCGTGCCGGCGCCGAGGTGGTCCACGACGGCAACGCGAAGGTCCACGCGTCGGGACATGCCTCGCAGGAAGAGCTCAAGTTCATGCTCAACCTCGTGCAGCCGGAGTGGTTCGTCCCGGTGCACGGCGAGTTCCGGCACATGGTGCAGCACGCGCGGTTGGCGCACGAGGTCGGCCTCCAGCCCGGGCGGGTCATCGTGTGCGAGGACGGCGACGTCCTGACGATCGGTCCCGGCGGCATCGACGTCGAGCGGCGCGCCGTGCCGTCGGGCTATCTCTACGTCGACGGCATCGTTGGCGACGTCGGGCACGGAGTGTTGCGCGACCGCCGCAGCCTCGCCGAAGAGGGCGTCGTCGTGGTGTTCGTCACGGTCGACGCCGTCACCGGCGAGATCGTGACCGGTCCCGAGATCGTGACCCGGGGATGGGTCTACGCCCCCGAGGCCGATGAGTTGCTGGAAGAGGCCAAGGCGGCGGTTCGCGCGTCGCTCGCCGAGGCTGCGGCCGAGGGCGCGATCGACTTCGACACCTTGCGCCGTCACGCCCGGCGTGCGCTCGGTCGCTTCATCAACGAGCGCACCAGGCGCCGCCCCGCGATCATCCCCGTGGTCATGGAGGTCTGATGGCGACGATCCGGGACTGGTCGAACTTCATCGGCGGGCGCACCGCGCTCGTGACCGGCAGCGGCGCCGGCGTCGGCCGGGCGATCGCGGTGCAGATGTCACGAGCAGGGGCCGAGGTCTGGGTGAACGACCTCGTGCTCGAGCGAGCCGAGGACACCGTGCGCGAGATCGAGAGCGAGGGCGGGAAGGCACACCCGGTCGTCGCCGACGTCTGTGATCACGACTCCGTCGCCGCCATGGCGCGCGAGACGGGGCCCCTCGAAATCGTCGTCAACAACGCCGGGACCGGTGTCCGATCGTGGACCGAAGGCGTGCGCATGGTGCCGTTCGTCGAGTCCGGTCCCGAGGACTGGGACCCGCTCATCCGCGTCAACCTCGCTGGCGTCCTTCACGTCACGCGTGCGTACCTCGCCGACATGATCGAGCGGCGCTGGGGCCGAGTGCTGATGATCGTCTCCGACGCCGGCCGCAAGGGCGAGCGCAAGCAGGCGGTCTACGGAGCGGCCAAGGCGGCGGCCATGGGATTCGCTCGCGGGCTCGCGGCCGAGGTCGGCCGCGACGGCGTGACCGTGAACTGCATCTCGCTCGGCTCGATGAAGCATGCGGGCCTCGCCGACGCCGTCAACCAGGATCCCGAGCTCGAGGCCCGCTTGTCGCGGGCGTACCCAGTCGGGCGCCTCGGCCGGGTCGAGGACCCGGCGCCGTTGGCAGTGCTGCTGTGCAGCGACGCCGCCGAATGGATCACGGGTCAGGTGTACCCGGTCGACGGCGGCTACTTCCCCTCGCTGTAGCTCAGCAGCGTTCGAGGCGCAGCGCGATGTCGCCGGCGAAACGCGGAACTCCGATGCTCGCTGCTCCCGCGTCGACCACGAGCTCGGCGCGGCCTTTGGGTCTGCCCATCCACGTGTTCCACCAGGTCCCGCACCAGCGACCATCAGCGAGCTCGTCGATCGCAATCGAAGCTCCCCGGATCTCGACGCGGTCGGGCGAGTTCCACTGGTAGGCATCGTCCTTGATCCAGAGCAAGGCGAGGCGCCGACCAACGAGGCCGCGCAGCACGAGGGGGCGCGACGGGGCGGTGGCGGCGCCGCGAACCCGGACAAAGCCGGAGCGGCCCCAGTCGACGCCCCGGACGAACCGTGCCACCGCGCCGAACATCGGGTAATAGCGGCGCGGCTGTACGTCGATCAGGTTGTCCCACCACCAGGTCATCGCGGTTCCGGCGCCTCCCGACACCGCCCCAGACCAGAGCCCGTCGTGAATGCCGATTCCCATCGGGTCGGCCTCGCGCGTCTCGGATGGGCCGCGCGCATCCACGCCCAGCTCGGCGAAGAGCACCGGCAAGGGGACGGCGCCGAGACGCTCGCCGGTGAGCTCGTCGACGTGGCGGGCGATGTTCGGTTCGAACTCGATCAACGTGTCGCCGACGCCGGCGCGCGCGTAGTAGTGGAGCTGGGTGTAGTCCAGTCCGGCACCCGACCACACGGACGGGTCGCTGGCGGCCAACGCGAAGCTCGTGGTCACCAGATGCTGCGCCGGGTCGAGGGCCCGGAGGAAGGCGGCCATCTCCCGGTGCCAGTCGGTGGAGGCGGCGGAGTCGTAACCGTCGGTGAGCTCGGCTTCGTTCCACAGCTCCCAGGACAGCACGTGCGTCGAGTAGCCCCACCGGGCGACCACGTATCGGAGCCGCCGCCGGAAGAGCTCCTTGGCGACCGGGTCGGTGAAGAATGCCGACGGTGACGCCAGCGGCCCGCCGTTCGCGGCGTTGTACGGGTTCTCTGCCCAAGCCGGGTTGAAGGTCGTCGAGAACGCTCCGTGGTTGAGCAGCGACACGACCACGTAGATCCCACGGCGCTCGGCCGCGTTGATGACGTGGTCGAGTTGCCAGGCGCGGTCGAGGCGCTTGCGGTAGTCGCCGAGCGGCATGTCGGCCCACTCGAGACCGAAGCCGAACGACGCCATCCACAGCCGCCCGTAGTTCGCGTCCTGCGCTGCGAGCCGTCGGAACCAGTCGTCGTAGGCGTAGGTCCCGCGATCGTCGTACCAGCCAGTGTTCTCGCCCACGGCGAAGTACGGCGACCCGTCGTCGAAAGCCAGGAAGCGGTGATCGTGCTCGCTGCGTCGCACGTACCCCCGCTCGTGGCTTGGCGTTACCTCGAGCGCGCGTGGATTCGTCACCGCGATTCCGGCCGGGCTGCGCACTTCCCAGTGCCATCGCCAGCGACCGGCTCGCGGTGGGGCAAACCGAACCTTCCACACCGGCTCACCCGTTGCGGTCAGCCGCTCGTTCCCGTGCACGAGCTCGCGGCGGTAGTCCTGGAAGAAGAAGCCGAGGGCACGGGTCTCGACTCCCGACGGATCGGTGAACACGACCTGTACATCGATCTGGCCCGGGTCGAAGGGGTTCGCTGGGCTCGGCTCGATCCTGGCGGTCGCTTCGAAGCGACGGAGCACCGAGACCCGATCGGGTGCTCGGAGGGTGCCGACCTCCGGTGGCCCGGTCGTGCGGACGGCGCTGGAGGCGGCGGGTGGCGCGCCGAGCGCGAGCACGGCGACGACCGCGGCCGCCGCGCTTGCCGTCCGCGCCGCCGCGTGCACCGGCCTGTTCTAGTACGGGTACCGGCGGACATACGCCGCGACATCGCAGTATCCGGCTGAGCCTGGTGGGGCCAGTGTTACTGTCGAGGCGTGGGTGCCCCTACACGAACGCGCCGTCGCACGCCCGCGAGACGGGGACGTGCGTCCACGCGCTCCTCGTCGACGTCGGGCGCACGCCGAGGTCGCCGATCGGGCCCGAGCCCCTGGCAGCGCGGGCGCGAGGCGGCGGCGACCCAGCTCGAGGGCCACGGCGCCGACGCCCTCGCCGTCGGGCTGCTGATTCTAAGTGTCCTCACCGTCCTCGGGCTCGCGTCCGACCTTGCCGGACCGGTTGGCGAGTTCCTCGCCGACGCCTGCGGGCACCTGTTCGGGCAGGGACGGGTGGCGGTGCCGGTTGCGTGCTTCGGGTTCGCCGTCCTGCTGTTCGCGGGGCGGACGACCTGGCGGGCGCACGAGCACGAAGAAGGAGCGGACGACGAGCCGGGCGCCACCGACGTAGCGCGCGCACCGGCAGCGTTCCGCATCGGTCTCGGGCTGGTGCTGGTGCTGGTCGCGACGGCCGGATTGCTCGACCTCGCCGGTGGGAGCCCGGGCGTCGACGCCACCAGCGACGAGCTACGTGACGCCGGCGGCCTGTTCGGGGCCGCGATCGCATCGCCGTTGGTGGCAGGCGCGGGGACCGTCGGCGCGGCCGTGATCCTCGCCGGCGTCGGCGTGCTCGGAGCCCTGCTCGCCCCGGGGATCCCGATGCGGCGAGTGGTCCGCGGTCTCGTGCGCGCCGGCCGCTGGATCGGCCGGGTCGTCGCCGCGCCGTTCCGGATCGGTGTCGACGACGGTCTCGACGATGGTCTCGACTACGACGGAGACGGCGAGCCCGAGAGGTACGGGTACGAGGAAGAAGACGAAGACGCCGCCGCGCTCCTCGACGAGCTCGACGATCTCGACGAGAACCTCGACATCGGCGACGTCGAGGAGCTGGAGCCGATCGAAGTCGAGCCTGAGCTCGAGGAGGCGCTCGAGCCGGTCGCGTCCGCGCCTCTCTACGACCAGCTCGCGGACACCGTACCGATCGGGGCTCGGTTGCGCACCACCGTCGAGGCCGACGGCCAGGTCGCGATCGATCTCGGGCCCGGTCCGCGACCGGGCGTGTGGAAGCTTCCCTCGACGAGCCTGCTCAAGAAGAGCGGTGCGCGCCAGGTGGACCGCCGTCTGGTCGAGGAAGGCGGCCGCGTCCTCGAGGCCACGATGGCGGAGTTCGGGGTGAACGCCAAGCTGTCGGGCATCACGATCGGGCCCACCGTGACCCGCTACGAGCTCGAGCTCGCCCCCGGCGTCAAGGTCAACCGGGTCACCGGCCTCAGCCATGACATCGCGTACGCGATGGCGTCGCCCGACGTCCGCATCCTGGCCCCCATCCCCGGCCGCAGCGCCATCGGGATCGAGGTGCCCAACCGGCAGCGCCAGCTCGTAACCCTGGGCGACCTGCTCATCACCGAGGAGGCAGGCGAGGCAACGCACCCGCTCGAGGTCGCGCTCGGCCGTGACATCTCCGGCAAGCCGGTCATGCTCGACCTGTCGACCATGCCGCACCTGCTCATCGCCGGCGCCACCGGCGCCGGCAAGTCGAGCTGCATCAACTCGCTGGTGACGTCGATCCTCATGCGCTCGACTCCCGATCAGGTCCGCCTCATCCTCGTCGACCCGAAGCGCGTCGAGCTCGGTGCTTACAACGACGCCCCGCACCTGCTCACGCCGGTCGTCACCAACCCGAAGAAGGCGGCCAATGCGCTCGACTGGGCCGTACGGGAGATGGACATGCGCTACGAGCTCCTCGCCGAGGTCGGGGTGCGCGACCTCATCGGATACAACGCCGCGTTCGACCGCGGCGACCTGCCGACCAAGGACGATCCCGATCCGGTCACCGGCAAGGGCTACGAGCGCCTCCCGTACATCCTGGTGGTCGTCGACGAGCTCAACGACCTGATGATGGTGGCGGCGCGCGACGTCGAGGCGAGCATCTGCCGCATCGCGCAGATGGCGCGCGCCGTCGGCATCCATCTCGTGATCGCGACCCAGCGGCCGTCGGTGGACGTGATCACAGGCGTGATCAAGGCCAACATCCCGAGCCGGCTCGCGTTCTCGGTCACTAGCCTCGCCGATTCGCGCGTGATCCTCGACCAGGCGGGCGCGGAGAAGCTCATCGGGCAGGGCGACATGCTCCTCGTCACCGCGTCGTCGAGCCGGCCCCGGCGCATCCAGGGCGGCTGGGTCGAGGAGGAGTGCGTGCGCAAGGTCGTCGCACACTGGCGCCGGCAGGGTCGCCAGCCGGAGTACGTCGTCGGGATCGAGGGCGACGACTCCTCGGGCGCACGAGCCGGCGCCGACGCCGACGAGGACGACGACCTCCTCACACAGGCGATGGAGCTCGTCGTGCGCAGCGGCCTCGGCTCCACCAGCATGCTGCAGCGCAAGCTGCGGGTCGGGTTCGCGCGCGCCGGCCGGCTGATGGACCTGCTCGAGCGCAAGGGCATCGTCGGCCCGTCCGAAGGATCGAAGGCCCGCGCCGTGCTGATGACGGTCGAGGAGTTCGAAGAGATGGAGCAGCGCGTCTAGCAAAGGGTCCGCAGGAGCCGGAGCTTGCGACGGCGACCCAGGGAAAGCGAGCAGGGCGCCCCGGTAGGACGCCCTGTCGCGGTGCTCGGCGGCGGTCGACGTCGTTGGCGACCGCGGAGAAGTGGCGGTTACGCCACCTTGCTGAGCGGGCGGTGCTCGCCGAGGCTCTCGTCGCCTGCGGCTCGGTGGTTGGTGAGCCAGTCGAAGACTGCCCTCCACGCCACCGTCACGCCGGCAGCCATGAAGCCGGTGATCCAGACGCCGAGCGTCTCGTTGCGGATGGCGATGTCCCAGTCTCGGAACACCGAGAAGTCGAGGGCCACCGTCGCGCCGACGGCGGCGAGGAACGTGAGCAGCGACTTCATCGCCCGCAGCTGAGGGAGGCTGTCGACGAGGAAATCGACGATCTTGACTGTGCCCAACGCGATCAGGGCAACGATCGCGAATGTGTACATGGCGCCACCTCCTAGGTGACTACCGGAAGGCTCTTCGCCTCCGCGCGTTCGACTCGTGCGGCAACGCGCGAGTTACCCGAGTTCCTCGGGTTCCTCGGGTTCCTCGGGTTCCTCGGGTTCCTCGAGGCAGCAGTACACCGCGTCGGCCAAGCTCGCGGCCCGCTGGTCGAGGCTGGCGCCGATCTCCATGCGGTTCATCACGTAGCCGAAGCCGAGCTCATGTTCCGGGTCGGCGAACCCGAGCGACCCACCGGCGCCCGCGTGACCGAACGCGCGCGGCCGGGCGCCGGGGACCAGCGCGGGCGGCAGGAGAAACCCGAGCGCGTAGCGCATCGGGAACATGATCACCTTGTCCGGACCGTCTGCTTGGGGCTCGGACGCGGCGTCGATCGTCGCCGGCTCGAGCAGGCGTACGCCGTCGACTTCTCCTACCAATGCCGCGTACATCCGCGCCACCGAACGCGCGTCGGCGATGCCGTTCGACGACGGGAGCTCGGCGGCATGGACGGCCCGGGTGTTCCACATCTCGTCGTAGGCGAACAGCCCCGACGGCCCGGTCAGGACGCGCCCGAGCAGCGTGTCCGGACCGGTGAGCTGCTCGTAGAACGCGGCCACCTGGGGATCGCTCGGCGGCACCGGTGGGACGACGGTCGCGAGGCGCGCCTCTTCCCTCTCAGGGAGCCCGATCCAGAAGTCCAGACCGAGCGGGCGCGCGACCTCCTCGGCGAAGTAGGTGCCGATGCTGCGACCGTCGATGCGGCGCACGAGCTCCCCGACGAGCCAGCCGTAGGAGCGCATGTGATAGCCGTGGGCGGCCCCGGGCTCCCAGTTGGGCGGCTGCGCGGCCAACGCTTCCACCACCGGCTCCCAGGAGAGCGCCTCCTCGAGTGTGAACGTTCCTTGGATGTCGGCGAGCCCGGCCTGATGCGACAGCACCCAGCGCACGGGAACCTCCGCCTTGCCGGAGGCCGCGAACTCCGGCCAGTACCGCGCGACGGGGGCGTCGACGTCGAGCAGGCCGCGCTGGACGAGATGATGGGCGCAGATCGCGGTCGCGCCCTTCGTGGTGGAGAAGACGAGTTGCAGCGTGTCGCGTGCCCACGGACGACTCGACGGAACATCGGCGATGCCGCCCCAGATGTCGACGACCGGGCTGCCTGCGACGTACACCGTGCACGCCGCGCCGACCTCGTCTCGCTCGGCGAAGTTCGCGACGAACGCGTCGACGACCCGCTCGTAGCCCGGTTCGGCGCGACCTCCCACCTCCATGGTGGGGTCAGTGTAGGAACCCCCCAGTAGGCTCTCGTCGTGGCCCTGGCGGAAGATGCGCAGGTCCCGGCGCGGTATCACGTCGAGACGCTCGGTTGTCCGAAGAACGCAGTCGACTCCGACAAGGTCGTCGCATCGCTGCAGGCCGACGGGCTCGTCCCGGCGACGTCCGCGGCCGATGCCGACCTTGTCGTCGTCAACACCTGCGCGTTCATCGAAGCCGCGCGCGAGGAATCGATCGACGTGGCGCTCGAGCTCGCCGGCAGCCGTAAGCCCGGAGCCAAGCTCGTGCTGACCGGGTGCATGGCCGAGCGGTATGGCGACGAGCTCGCTGCCGCGCTGCCCGAGGCCGACGCGGTCGTGGGCTTCGGTGGCGAGGGCGCGCTCGCCGACGTCGTGATGAAGCGCAAGCCGACCGGCGTGCGAGACCTGCTGGAGCTGCCGCGCCCCGCCCCTGCCGCGCCCTGGGCCTACGTCAAGATCGCCGAGGGCTGCGACCGCGCGTGCGCGTTCTGTGCCATCCCCTCGTTCCGCGGCAAGCAGCGGTCCCGGCCGCCCGACGCCATCGAAGCCGAGGTCCGGGCGCTGGTCGAGATGGGCGTGTCCGAGATCGTGCTGGTGGCGCAGGATCTCGCGTGGTTCGGTCGCGACGCCGGCGAGCCCGGCGCGCTGACTCCGTTGCTCCGGCGGCTCGACCAGCTCGCCCCGAATGGCTTGCGTCGTGTCCGGTTGCTCTACCTGTACCCGAGCGAGGTCCGTGACCCGCTCGTGTCGACGATGCTGGAGCTGGAGGCGGTGGTGCCGTATTTCGACCTCTCGTTGCAGCACGCGTCGGCGCCCCTGTTGCGACGCATGCGCCGGTGGGGGAGCGGCGAGCGCTTCCTGCGCATGCTCGACGGCATCCGTGCCGCCGCCCCGGGAGCGGCGTTCCGGTCGTCGTTCATCGTCGGCTTCCCCGGCGAGACCGAAACCGACCACCACGCGCTGCTCGAGTTCCTCGGCGCCGCCGAGCTCGACTGGGCAGGCTTCTTCCCGTATTCGCGTGAGGAAGGTACGGCAGCAGCCGCCATGGACGGCATCGTTCCCGACGATCTGATGCACGAGCGGCTGCGTGAGTGTGTCGACGTGCAGGATCCGATCACCTGGGCCGCGCGTGAGGCGATCGTCGGCACCGAGGTGGAGGTGCTCGTCGACCAGGTCGGCGAGGACGGCGCCAGACCGGTCGGCCGGACCTACCGGGAGGCACCGGAGATCGACGGCGTCGTGCAGCTCGAAGAGGTCGGCGCCGAACCGGGCACGCTCGTGCGCGCCCGGGTCAGGGAGGCTCTGGGCACCGACCTGAGAGCGAGTGCCCTGGGGTGAGCGTGCAATCGGGGGGAATCGTGCGACGGCGACGCGTCGGGGAGAGCGCGATCGCGACGCGCGCCAACGCCGTCACGATCACACGGCTCGTGCTCTCGGGACCCACACTCGTGCTCATCTACGCCCGGGGAGCGTCGTGGACGACCGTCTGGCTGTGGCTCGTGCTGTCGTGCACCGATGGCCTCGACGGATTCATTGCCCGGCGCGACGGCACGACTCGCTCCGGCGCGTTCCTCGATCCGCTGGCCGACAAGGTGCTGGTCCTCGGCGGATTCCTCGCGCTCGGACTGCGCGGCGACTTCGCTTGGGCGGCGGTGCTGCTGGTGGGAGCGCGCGAGCTCGGGATCTCGGCCTACCGGTCGTTCGCAGGCCGGCGCGGCATCTCGTTGCCGGCGCGTCAGCTGGGAAAGTGGAAGGCCAACCTCCAGTACGTCGCCGTTGGCATCGTGCTGTTCCCCCCGACCGCCGATGCCGAAGGGCTCCAGGAGATCGCGCTGTGGCTGGCCGTCGGCATCACCCTCTTGTCCGGCTTCGACATCCTGCGCCGCGGCTGGCAGGAGTCGAGGAGTGAGCCCGTTCGATGAGGTGTGACGTGCTCGCGATCGGCACCGAGCTGCTCCTCGGCCAGATCGTCGACACCAACAGCGCGTGGATCGGCGAGCAACTCGCCGAAGCCGGGATCGACAGCTTCGAGCACCGCCAGGTTGGCGACAATCTCTCGAGGATGGTGCACGCGCTGCGTGACTTGCTCGAGCACGGCGACTCCGTCATCGTCTGCGGTGGGCTGGGGCCCACGCCCGACGACGTGACCCGGGAGGCGATCGCCGAAGTGATGGGCGTGGAGCTCGAACGCCGCGACGAGCTCATCGAGTGGGTGTCGGCGCTGTTCACGACGCGGGGTCGCGAGATGCCCGCGAACAACCTGCGGCAGTGCGACATCCCTGCCGGCGCCGAGCCGATTCCGAACTCCGTCGGTACCGCACCCGGGATCCGCGCTCCCATCGGCGAAAAGGTTGTGTATGCGGTCCCGGGGGTGCCGTACGAGATGCAGCTGATGTGGCGCGAGCAGGTGCTCCCCGACCTGCTGCGCCGCGCCGGACAGCAGTCCGCCATCGTGTCGCGATCGCTGAAGACGTGGGGCACGTCGGAGTCCGGCCTCGCCGAGATGATCGCCCATCGTGTCGATGCGCAGTCGAACCCCACGATCGCGTTCCTCGCCCGGGGGATCGAGGGACTCGTCGTACGGATCACTGCCAAGGCGCCCACGCACGAAGACGCATTCGCGCTGATCGAGCCCGAAGAGCGCGCCGTGCGAGCGATCCTCGGCGACCTGGTCTTCGGTGTCGACGACGAGACGATGGAGTCGGTCGTCCTCGATCTGCTGCGCAAACGGGGGCTGACACTCGGTCTCGCCGAATCCGTGACTGGCGGGCTCGTCGCCTCGCGCCTCGTGGCAACGCCCGGGACCAGCGACGTGCTGAAGGGGTCGATCGTCGCGTACATGACCGACGTGAAGCGCTCCCTGCTCGGCGTGGACGCCGAGCACATCGTGAGCGAGGCGGCGGCGCGGCAGCTTGCCGGGGCGGCGCGCGAGCTCTTGCGCGCGGACGTGGGGCTCGGGGTCACCGGCGTCGCCGGCCCCGAGGAACAGGACGGGCAACCGGCGGGCACCGTCTTCTTCGGTCTTGCGGTCGGTGACGAGCCGGTGGAGGTCGTTGGCACCCGGCTTCCCGGTCAGCGCGAGATGGTGCGCCAGTTCGCCACCATCACGCTCCTCAACCTGCTCCGGCTGAAGCTGCTGTCGATGGCGTGAACGAGCCCCAGATCGGCCGCGGGTTCCTGGCCGTCGTCCCGCCGGCCCCTGTGCTCGATGCCGTCGCCGAGGTCGTCGATGGCATCGAGGTCCCCGGCACCGCGCGCCACATGACACGGGCGCAATGGCACGTGACGCTCCAGTTTCTCGGCAACCGCGTCACCTTCGACGAGATCGAGGCGGCGCTGCAAGAGCTCGCGGTGGGCGGGGGCGCGGTCCGCCTTGGTGGAGCCGGCGCGTTCCCGAGTGAGCGGCGCGCTCGGGTCTTGTGGCTCGGTTTCTCCGAAGGTGCGGCCCTCCTCGCGCAGATCGCTGCGGCGATCGGCGCGCTGCTGGCGCTGATCGGGTATCCGCCGGAGGCGCGACCGTTCCACGCGCACCTCACGCTGGTGCGGCTGAAGGCGCCGACCGACCTGCGGGCCACGGTCGCATCGCTGAACGCCGGAGGCGCGGTCGGTCCGTCGTGGCCGGTCGAGGACGTCGTCCTCTTCCGGAGCCGAACGAGCCGGGAAGGGTCGACGTACGAGGAGCGTGCTCGGTTCCCGTTGCGACCGTGACGCCGCCGTCAGGCGACGCGACCGACCAGTGCCAGGAGCCGGTTCTGACGATCGCAGCCCGCCGGCACCGGAACGGGCGTGCCGAAGAACCCGGACTCGCTGAGCTGGCGACGCCGCGGTTGCCACGTGTTCCACAGCTCGTCGACGAGCGACGTGCTCAGCTCCTCGTCGGTGCCGGTGGATCGGGCGAGGTCCCAGGCGTGGATCGCGAGGTCGAGCACGCGCTCCTCGAGATATGCCGTCGCCGGGCCGTCGCCGCGTGAGAGGTGCACGGTGCGTGATGTTGCGCCCGATGCCTCGAACGCCGCGAACGCGGCTGTGATCGACGCGCTCCACTCTCCCTGTGGGTCGTCACCGAGCACATCGCCGTCGAACGCGCTGCCCACTTCGGCGATCGTGGCGCCGTCCATGGTGTGCGGCACCCAGCGGTTCTCGGCGACGACATGGTTCACGAGCGCCCACACGTCCCACGCGGTGCAAGGCGTCGCGAGGTGCCACTCGATCTCGCCGACTGCGAGTACCCGCCGGTCGAACTCTTCGGCCGCCTGCCGATGGAGTTTCACGAGGCGGTCCGGTGTCACAGCGCCCGACGATAGGCGCGCTTCAACCACGCACGTCGGGTGCGTGGTCGAAGTCGAGCATGAAGACGGGCCCTGCAGGTGCAGGGCCCGTCTTCGAGAGGATCGGTCAGCCGGCGAAGGTCGGCGTACCCGAGACCGGGACCGCCACCACGGCGCCGCCGACACCACCACCGGTGCCGCCGCCACCACCGACACCACTGCTGTGGCCGCCGCCGGTGCCACCACCGCCACCGCTGTGACCGCCACCGCCGCCAATGCTCACCTTGTTGACGTTGGTGGTGCAGGTCTCGGAGGACGGCGAGAGGATCGGCAGGTTGACCGGTGCGACGACCTGCGCGTTGACCGGAACGAGTGCACCGATCAGGCCACCGACGTTCGTCTGTGACGCCGAAGCAGCAGTACCGCCCTCGCCACAATCGCCCGCGTCCTGGGCGCCCGCGACGCCACCGAGCACCAGCGGGACCGACGCAATTGCGGCCATCGCCGCGACTACCCCAACGTTACGAAACTTGCGCATCTAGTGCACTCCCTTTCTTCCACTCCGCTCTGAGCACTCAGGGGATTCTGATGTGCGGACGCGCGAACGGGAAGCACTAATCGCGAGATCGCGCCGAAATTATGCACCGTTGGCGCCGCGCTGAGCATTGTGTGCGCCCGCGCGCGCGGCCGACCGGCCCGCGCCACGCATACCGAGCGGAATTACAACGCGTCGGCACCGCAATCCTGCGCGCACTTTGCACATCGGTGTGCCGTGTCGTGACGCTTGTGGCGTAGTCACCGTTCTTCGACGCTGCGGGATACGTTCGGACCATGGCTACTCAAGAAGAAAAGCTGGAACGGTTCCTCGGGCTGCACGTCGGCCCGGCAGCGCTCCTCATGCCCAACCCGTGGGATCAGGGCTCGGCGAAGCTTCTCGCGTCGCTCGGATTCGAGGCGTTGGCGACGACCAGCAGCGGCTTCGCCGCGACTGTCGGCCGCCTCGACCACTCCGTCACCCGTGACGAAGCGCTCGTGCATGCCGCGTCGATCGTCGGTGCGACCGAGCTCCCGGTGTCTGCCGACTTGGAGAACTGCTTTGCCGACGAGCCCGAGGGTGTGGCCGAGACGATCTCGCTCGCGATCGAGACGGGCCTGGCGGGCTGCTCGATCGAGGACTCGACCGGCGACCGCGAAGTGCCCGTCTACGAGCTCTCGCTGGCGGCGGAACGGGTCGCAGCGGCAGTCGAAGCGGCGCATACCGGTTCAGCGCGCCTCGTGCTCACCGCACGATCGGAGAACTACCTCCACGGCCGGCATGATCTGGCTGACACGATCGCTCGATTGCAGGCGTTCCAAGAGGCGGGCGCCGACGTGCTGTTCGCCCCCGGCGTGATCGATGCGACTGAGCTACGTCAGCTGGTGGCCGCGGTGGACCGACCCGTGAACGTGCTCGCGCTCCCGGGTGCTCCGTTCGTATCCGAGCTCGCGGAGATGGGGGTACGACGGATCTCCGTCGGCGGCGCATTCGCGTTCGCGGCGTTGGGTGCGGTTGTCGAGGCTGCACGCGAGCTGCGAGAAGCAGGAACGTACGGCTACTGGGAGCGCGCGGCCGCGGGTGGGACAGCGTCGCGGGCCGCGTTCAAGAGCTGAAACCGCTACTCGAGCGCGGCTTTCGCCTTGGCCAGGTCGTCGGCGGCGAAGACCAGGCGGGTGCCAGTCGCAAGGTAGGCGAGCGTGATGTTCACGCCCGCGTCGCCGATCTTGCTGCTGCACTCGCCGAGCACACCAGGTCGATCTTCGACGTCGACGACTGCCACCTCCTGTTCGAAGACGACCTCGATGCCCACGGCCGCGAGCGCCGTGAAGGCGGTGCTCGCGTCCTCGACGAGCACGTGGACTTCGGCTTGGCCGCCGATCGCGGTGAGCGCGGAGAACCCTTCGATGTTGACGCCCGCGTCGCCGAGGACTTGACCGAGCCGGGCCAGCTCGCCCGGGTGGTCGTCGAGGTAGACGGTGAGGTCGGTCGCCATGTGCGCCTCCGGACGGCTCGGCCGCGGGTCAATTCTGACGCCTGGGACGGTGCTCGGTCGTGGTGCTTGCTCCGAACGTGCGTTCGGCCTAGGATCACACCGTTGTAGTTCGGGGCCCAGGGGCGGAGCCCATGCGTAACTGTCACACCCTCGTCGTACGTTGCTCCCCAAGTTCGACTTCCCCCATCGCACCGGTCACAGAGACCGATCTCACAGAGACCGATCTCACAGAGAAATAGAGGAGGGTTCCATCGTGGAACAGGACAAGGCCCTCGAGATGGCCGTCAGCCAGATCGAGAAGCAGTTCGGCAAGGGCTCGATCATGCGGCTGGGGGAGCAGTCCCACGTGGGGGTCGCGGCCATTCCCACCGGCGCCCTCGCCCTCGACCTCGCGCTCGGCATCGGGGGCCTGCCCCGGGGCCGCGTGGTCGAGATCTTCGGGCCCGAGTCCTCGGGCAAGTCGACGCTCGCGATGCACGTGGTGGCCGAGGCTCAGCGCAACGGCGGCGTGTGCGCCTACATCGACGCCGAGCACGCCATGGACCCGGTCTACGCGGCCGCGATCGGCGTGAACGTCGACGACCTCTACATCTCCCAGCCCGACACCGGCGAGCAGGCGCTCGAGATCGCCGACATGCTGATCCGCTCGAGCGCGCTCGACGTCATCGTCATCGACTCCGTCGCCGCGCTCGTGCCCCGGGCCGAGATCGAGGGCGAGATGGGCGACGCCCACATGGGCCTGCAGGCCCGGCTCATGAGCCAGGCACTGCGCAAGCTCACCGCCAACCTCAACAAGTCGCGCACGATCTGCGTCTTCATCAACCAGCTACGGGAGAAGATCGGCGTGATGTTCGGCTCGCCGGAGACGACGCCGGGTGGTCGCGCGTTGAAGTTCTACTCGTCGGTTCGGCTCGACATCCGGCGGGTCGAGTCGATCAAGGAAGGCGCCGAGGTCACCGGGAACCGAACTCGTGTGAAGGTGGTGAAGAACAAGACAGCGGCTCCCTTCAAGCAAGCGGAGTTCGACATCATGTACGGCAAGGGCATCAGCCGTGAAGGGTCGCTGCTCGACGTCGGTGTCGACCTCGGCATCGTGAAGAAGTCGGGGGCGTGGTTCACCTACGAGGGTGAGCAGCTCGGCCAGGGTCGCGAGAACGCCAAGCAGTTCCTGGCCGAGAACCTGGACCTCGTGTTCGAGATCAGCGAGAAGATCAAGCAGGCCGTCGGCATCGACGAGTCGGCCGGCGACGGCGAAGGCGAGCCGGCCGCGACCGG
>JAPSGP010000375.1 GCA_031177445.1 Acidimicrobiia bacterium | reverse complement strand
ATCCACTGCTTCTGCTTCGCAGTGGATCGGCGCGTGGTCGCTGACCGTGCGCAGGCTGTGCACCTTGTCGGGAGGGATGTGGACGAGGTCCCCCTGCGCGATCTCGCGCTCTTCGCCGTCGATCATCATGATTCCCCGACCCGAGGTGACGTAGTAGAACTCGTGGGTCGGGTGCGAGTGCGGGTCCACGAGCCCTCCGCCGGCGACCTCGAACTCGCTGACGAGCTCGAGGTGGCCGCCCGCAGTGATGTCCTTCATCTCACGCGGGCTGACGAGCCACCACACCGGCACGGTGCCGTTGTGCTCGACGACCGGCGCAACGTCCTCGATCGAGCGCACGTCCATCGGATCAGTATGGCAATAGATTTCGTCGCGTGGGCGAGACCATCGTGATCGAAGCCCGCCCCTTCGAACCGGATGCCTGGGCGCCGTTCGGGTGGGTGCCCGTCGCCGACACGGACCCTGCCGACGGGCGCCACACCCTCGAGTTCGAGTGGCACGATCCCCACCTCAACCTCATCAGCCATTCGCCGGACGAGGTCGAGCGGGCCCCGACCGGCATCGTCGTCGGCCGCCTCTATCGCCACGACACCCACACCCAGGCGCTGCTGCCTCTCAACTGCGAGTCGGTGATCGCGGTCGCGCCCGCGTCGGTCGACTTCTCCGACCGGAGCGACCTCGAAGCCATCCGGGCGTTCCGGCTGCGTCCCCTCGATCGGCTCGTGCTCCATCGCGGCACCTGGCACTGGGGCCCGTTCCCGGTAGGGGACGAGCCCGTCCAGCTGTTGAACGTGCAAGGTCAGGGGTACGCCGACGACAACGCCAGCGTCGACGTCGCCGAACAGCTCGGTTTCCAGGTCGTCGTCGAGGTGTCACACTGAGCGCGCAGGCACGGTGAGAGGCTTCCCGCCGGCCACGACGCCTGGGTAGCATCACGCGGTGCCGACGACGGCTGCGTCGCAGACGCGCGTGCCTCGTCTCGTCAGCGTGATCATTCCTGCTCGCGACGCGGCAACAACCATCGGTGAACAGCTGGCGGCATTGGCGCGCCAGGACTACACCGGGGACTACGAGGTCGTCGTCACCGACAACGGCTCTCGCGATCGCACCGCCGACATCGCTCGTTCGTGGACCGAGCAGGTACCGCAGCTCCGCATCGTGAGCGTCGCCCGCGGCCAGGGCGCCGCGTTCGCACGCAACGTCGGGGTCGCGGCGGCATCGGGCGACTTCCTGGCGTTCTCCGACTCCGACGATCTCGTGACGGAGGGCTGGCTCTCTGCCTTGGTGGGGGCAGCGGTCGACGCCGACATGGTGGGTGGGCCGGTCGAGCTCGACGCTCTCAACGATCCGGTCGTCCAGGCTTGGTTTGGATGGCGACCGTTCGACGATCACCTTCCGGCCACGCTCGGGTTCCTCCCAGGGGTGATCGGATGTAATTGCGGCGTCTGGCGAACGGCATTCGAGCAGGTGGGCGGCTGGAACGAGCGCTACACCCCGCGCGAAGACGCGGAGCTGTCGTGGCGGGCGCAACTCGCCGGCTACCGCGTGGCGTTCGCCCCCGGCGCCCTCGTGCACTATCGCCTGCGCTCGCCGCTCGGGGTCGTCTGGAGGAAGGGGTATCTCGACGGGCAGACGCAGGCCCGCCTGTTCCGCGAGTTCGGCGGGCGCGGCATGCCTCGCACCGATACGCGCCGAGCGATTCGAGCCTGGGCCGGGCGGGCACGCCATCTGCTCGAGCTCCTGGGCCCCCGCTCGCGGGGTCGTTATGTGCGCGTCACCGCCGAGCACGCGGGTCGGCTGGTCGGCAGCGTCCGCTACCGGACCCTGTACCTCTGAGTCCCGTTGCCCGGGATCCGCGACGACGCCTCGGGCTGAGCTCTATGAGCACGCACCCTGCGGCGGGCGCCGGGCGCGCGCCGAGCGATCTCGTAGCACGCGCCGAGCCACCAGCTCATCGCACCGGCCACGATCCATGGCATCACGAGCCAGTACCTGGCGCGGATTCCGGTCCCCCATCTTCGGACGTCGCGTGTCAGCCGTCGCAGCCGATTGGGCACGTTGTGTGTCACCAAGCGAACGATGCGAGGGTTCGGCACGCGGCCTTCATGCTCGGCTTGGTCGACGAAGATGCGGCCCATGCTGCGGCCGCGGGCGAAGTGGTGCCGCACGAGTTTGCGGGCTGTCGTGCAGGGACCGTGATGTATAGCTGTCACGTAGCTCAGGTGGAAGGCGCTGTAGCCGCGATTGAAGAGTTTCGTGTTCACCAACGTGTCTTCGCCGGATCGAAGATCCTCGGGAAATCCGCCGAGCTCCAGGAGCGCTTCGCGAAGGTAGGAACACCGGATCGGCGGTTCGTAGAGGCGTTCGGACGGGCGACCTGGTAACCCCTGCCCGTTCTCGAGAAAAAAGGACGCCCAGCCGGAGAGCGTCTTCGTCCCGTTGAGCATTGTCGGCGCCACCATCGCGTAGCCCAGCCGAAACACACGCAGCCGAGCCGCGAAGGATCCCGGAAGCAACTCGACGTGCGAGCCCGGATACATGATGTAGACGCCGCGCGCGACCTCCAGCCCTGCGTTCCGCGCCTCGCCCGGCAGGACCGGGTGATCCAGTTCCACGACGTGTACCTGCGGGAACCGCTCACGCACGATCTGCGCGGTCCGGTCAGTTCCGCTCGCGACCAGGATGACCTCGAAATCGGCCGGGCACTCCTGGTTCAGGACCGCTTGCATCGAGCGCTCGATGACGTGCTCGTCGTTCTGGGCGATCACGATTGCCGAGATGAGCGGGTCCGAGCCGGTCGGTTCGGGCAAGAACCGAGGCTCGTTCCTGACCAAGGGAAGTGCAGGTGAGCGGGGCTGCCATCGCGTGACGCTGCGGGGTCCCGTGAGCAGGCGGTCATAACTCGCCTGGAACCGTCGATGCGGATCGACCTGTCGATACTTCTCGTAACGCACTGCTCGGCGCTCAGCGGTGAGGTTCGCAAGGTGTTGGATTCGGATCGTCGTCTCCCGCCAGCGGGCACGGGGAATCGACGTCGGTAAGGCGACGAAGTGCAGGCGCTCGCCCGGGAACACCTGTCCCGCCTCGTAGGCGAACAGCCTCCCCACCCATGTGCCACCTGGTTCGTAGTGCTCGAGGTCCCCGATCATCTGGAACACCTGCAAGAAATATGCATCTCCGCGGACGGCGTCGGTCGCGAGAAACTCGCGTAACGAGGCGGCGTCCGCGGCATCGATGCGCTCGTCGGCGTCGAGGGAGATGATCCAGTCGGGCGTGACCTTGCCGGCCGCTTCCAGCAGACGGTTGCGGTTGGCGGAGTCGTCCCAGCCCTCATAGCGCTCCCGACGCGGGTTCGACAACACCACCTTCACGAGCGGGTGCGACTCGAGCAGTTCGCGCGTGCCGTCGGTGCTGCCGTCATCGAGCGCGATCACCGCGTCCGCGAATCGCGCC
>JAPSGP010000109.1 GCA_031177445.1 Acidimicrobiia bacterium | reverse complement strand
GAAGCATGGAGCAGGCCGCCTACTCCTACTTCGACCGGATCGACGAGCTCGGCGGCATGGTCGCCGCGATCGAGCAGAGCTTCCCCCAGCGCGAGATCGCGGACGCGTCGTTCGGCTACCAGCAGGAGGTCGACTCCGGCAAGCGGATCGTGGTCGGGGTGAACGAGTTCACCGAGGGCAGCGAGGAGGCGATCGAGATCCTCCACATCGATCCCGGCCTCGAGCGCAAGCAGATCGGCCGCCTGCAGGCGGTACGCGCGCGGCGCTCGTCCGAGGAGGTCGAGGCGGCGCTCACACGCCTGCGGGAGGCGGCGGCCACGCGGACGAATTTGATCGAGCCACTGATCGACTGCGCGCGCGCCGACTGCAGCGAGGGGGAGACGATCCAGTCGCTCCAGCGCGTCTTCGGGAAGTACACCGAGACGCCCGTCTTCTAGGCAAGCCGGCGGCGCACCAAGGGCGTGACACGCGGGCGACGACCCTTCTCTCGCACCGTACGGTCTAGACTCGGCGCCGGCCGGACCGATGGCAGCCGACACAGAGACAGCCGAGCAGTCCTCCTCCACCAAGCGGATCCGCGTGGTCGTGGCCAAGCCGGGCCTCGACGGCCACGACCGGGGAGCCAAGATCATCGCCCGTGCGTTGCGCGACGCCGGCATGGAGGTGATCTACACCGGGCTGCACCAGACGCCCGAGCAGATCGTGGAGACCGTGCTGCAGGAGGACGCAGACGCGGTGGGCATCTCGATCCTCTCGGGTGCCCACATGACGTTGATACCTAGGATCGCGGACCTGCTCAAGGAGCAGGGCGCCGACGACGTGATCACCGTCGTGGGGGGCACCATCCCGTCCGACGACATCGAAGAGCTGAAGAAGCTCGGTGTATCGGAGGTCTTCACGCCCGGATCGAGCGTCCAGGAGATCGTCGACTTCATCCAGCAAGCCGTCTAGGCGGCACCGATGCAGCGCAAGTGGTGGACGCTCGCGGCCGTCAACGTGGCGGTGTTCATGCGTCAGCCCGCTTCGGCCTAGCGCCGGCGGGCCCCGCGCCAGGCGACTGACTCGTCAGTCAACATTGCGGATACAATTCCGAAGGCCTCCTCTCGGAGGCGCCCCAGGGCCGCCTCGCCGCATCCGAGCGGCTGGCCCCGCAGGAGCGACAGAAGGAGAGACCTTGAAGATCTGTGTCCTCGTCAAAGAGGTGCCCGACGCCGCGGTCGAGAAGCGGATCGACCCGAGCACCAAGCGGATCGACCGCAGCGGCGAGAAGAACCTGAACCCGTTCGACACGCATGCCATCGAGGCCGCCATGCAGCTCAAGGAAGGCGGCGCCGTCGAGGTGGACGAGATCGTTGCGGTCACGATGGGGCCGGAGAGCGCCTTCCGCGCCCTGCACAAGGCGGTCTCGCTCGGCGCGGACCGTTCGATCCACCTGACGGACGAGGCGCTCACGAACTCGGACGTCTGCGCCACCGGCTACGCGCTCGCCAAGGTGCTCGAGTCGGAGAGCCCCGACCTGGTGCTGCTCGGCCAGCAGTCCGACGATGGCGAGTGCTACACGATCGGTGCCGTCGTCGCCGATCACCTCCGGATGCCCTCGCTCACGCAGGTCGTCAAGATCGGCGTGCACGAGGGGAAGCTGCGCTGCGAGCGCCAAGCCGAGTACGGCTACGACACGGTCGACGTGGGGCTTCCAGCAGTGATCTCCGTCGGTGACGCGATCAACGAGCCACGCTACCCGTCGCTCAAGGCGATCATGGGCGCGAAGAAGAAGCAGCTCGACACGAAGTCGATCGCCGACGCCGGCATCGAGGCGGACCGCGTCGGCTCCGCCGGCTCCCGTACAGCCGTCCTCGAGATCAACCCGCCGCCGCCGAAGGAGCCCGGCGAGATCATCGAGGACGACGACACGAACGCGACGGTCGAGAAGATCATCTCCTGGCTCGACGAAAGGAAGCTCCTGGCATGAGCGGCATCCTCACCTACGCGCTGCACTTCGACGGCGCGTTCAACAAGAACTCGCTCGGCGCCGTCTCCGAAGGAGCGAAGCTCGCGGGGGAGATCGGCGGCGAAGCGGCTGCGGTGGTCCTCGGCGGCGAGGACCTCTCCGACGAGTTGTGCGCCTCACTCGGGAAATACGGGGCCTCGAAGGTCTACAGGGTCCGCGGGCCTGAGGGTCTCGCCCAGCCCGTGGTCGACGCGATGGCGAAGGTCATCACCGATGAGGGCTACAGCTATGCGCTGTTCGGAGGCGGCCTGCTCGGCTTCGAGATCGGCGCGGGGCTCACGGCGCGCCTGAACGCCGGCGTGACGATGGAGGTCACCGCGGTGAAGGCGCAGGACGGCAAGCTCGTGGCCGAGCGGCCGATCCTCCAGGACACGGCGATCGTGGACGTCGAGTATGTCGGCGAGCCGGGCATCATCATCGGTCGTCTCAACGCGTTCGACGCCGTGGAGTCGGGCGAGGGGGCCGCCGAGGTGGTGGACGTCGACGTCGAGTTCCAGGAGCATTCCACCAAGGCCGTGATGGTCACGCGCGGTGAGCAGCGCGGCGCCGACGTCAACATCGAGGACGCCGAGCTGCTGGTGGCGGGGGGACGCGGCCTCGGCAAGCCCGAGGGCTTCGAGCTCTGCGAGGAGCTGGCCGGCGCGCTCGGCGGCGCCGTGGCGGCCACCCGCGCGGTGGTCGACGCCGGCTGGTACCCCTACGCCGCCCAGATCGGGCAGACCGGCAAGACGGTCGCACCGAAGCTCTACCTCGCGGCCGGCATCTCCGGAGCGATCCAGCACAAGGTCGGCATGCAGAGCTCGGACAACATCGTCGCGATCAACAAGGACCCGAACGCGCCGATCTTCGAGTACTCCGACCTCGGGGTGGTGGGCGATCTCAACAAGATCCTGCCCAAGCTCACCGAGGCGGTAAAGGCCAGGAAGAACGGCGCCGGGTAAGCGAATGCCGACTGCGCCCGTGGAGTACGCGCCGGCGGTCGACCCCGCGAAGGAGTTCGTCGGGGCGCCGACCGATCCCGAGGACGAGCGGATCGAGGTCGGCGTGGTGATCGTGGGCGGCGGCCCCGCCGGGCTGTCGTGTGCGATCCGGCTCACCCAGCTGCTCGAGGAGGAGCCCTCGCTCGCCGAGTCGCTCGGCGAGGTGCCGGTGGCGCTCGTAGAGAAGGGGAAGGTCCCCGGCTCGCACCTGCTCTCGGGCGCCATGATGCGCCCGTCGGGGATGCGCAAGCTCCTTCCGGACCTGCCCGAGTCGGACTGGCCGACCTACGGCACGGTCGAGCGGGACCGCGTCTACTACATGACCAAGCGGCGCGCGGTGCCGCTCGTGCCGACCCCGCCGCCGTTTCGCAACCACGGGAATCACGTGACCTCCGTCGCCCAGCTCGGGCGCTTCCTCTCGGAGAAGGCCGAGGAGGCCGGCGTCTACATCCTCGGCGAGACGGCCGCGGCGAAGCTGCTGGTCGAGGACGGCGTCACGGTAGGCGTTCGGACGGGCGACAAGGGGCGCGGGCGGAGGGGCGAGCAGCTCGGCAACTTCGAGCCCGGCTCCGACCTGATCGGGAAGGCCACGGTGCTGGCGGAGGGCACGCAGGGCCACCTGAGCGGGGCGGCGATCCGCCACTTCGGGATCGGTTCGGACCCGATGCAGTGGGAGCTCGGCGTGAAGGAGGTGTGGGAGGTCCCGAAGCCCCTCGACCGCGTCATCCACACGATGGGCTGGCCGCTCAAGCTCCGCGCCAAGTACCGCGAGTTCGGCGGCAGCTGGCTCTACCCGATGGGCGAGGACAGGATCTCGCTCGGCTTCGTGGTAGGCCTCGACTACCGCGACGCCCGCTTCTCCGTGCACGACGCGCTCCAGCAGTTCAAGCGGCACCCGATGATCAGCGAGCTCCTCGAGGGCGGAAAGCGCGTGGCGTGGGGAGCGAAGACCATTCCCTCCGGCGGACACTGGGCGATCCCCGAGCGACTCTCGGTGCCGGGGCTCTGCATCGCCGGGGACGCCGCGGGCATGGTGAACGTCCCGCAGCTGAAGGGAATCCACTATGCGATGCACGCGGGGATGTTCGCCGCCGAGGCGATCCTCGACGCGCTGAAGAAGGGCGACACGACGGACCTGACCGGATATGACAAGCGCGTGCACCGCTCGGAGATCGAGAGCGAGATCCACCGCTCGCGCAACATGCGCCAGCCGTTCGCCAAGGGCTTCTTCTTCGGCGGGATGGTCGCCAACGCGATGGTGATGACGGGCGGGCGCCTGCCCGGCGGCCACTGGAAGACCCATGACGATGCCACGGTGGACGTCTTCATCGGCGAGGAGCGCAAATACCCCAAGCCGGACGGCAAGCTGACCTTCGACAAGCTCTCGAGCGTCTTCGCCACGGGGAACGCAACCCGCGACGACGCCCCCAACCACATTCGCATCCGCGAGCGGGTCCCGCTCGAGCTGGCGCTGATGTGGCAGAACATGTGCCCGGCCCAGGTCTACGAGGTGCCCGAGGACGAGCTAGCGGCCGCGCGCGAGGACGGCACGCTCGACGGCAGGCGCAGGGTCGACCTCGAGGTGACGCCGTCGAACTGCGTGCAGTGCGGGGCGATCACCGCGAAGGGCGGGCGCTTGACGCCGCCCGAGGGTGGCGACGGCCCGAACTACCAGGTCACCTGAGGCCTCCGGACCGCGCGGGGGCTTGTCAGGGCCCGGCGTGCAGCGATGGCTATATGTGCCCGACACCTATTGACGCGAGGCAGATGGCGACCGTAGGGTCGACGACCGCCGACTACGGCGGCGAGCCTGACCGCATGAGCAACCCGAGTACAACGACCGCCTTTAGGGAGGTCTGCCCCGACCGCCGCATCGGGCGAGCGTTCCGTGCCCTCGCGGCCGCCCTCGTGGCGACCGCCCTCCTGGCCATCGCCCCCGCCGCCGCCCAGGCGCACGGTGACGATCACCGGCGCGGCGCCGAATCAGACGCTCCAGCTCACCGCGGCGGGAGGTGACACCAACAACATCGTGATCACGCAAAGCGGCGACCAGATCACTATCAGGGAGACCTCCGGGGTCCTGATCAGCGAGTCGATCGCCGAGTGCTCGCCGCCCGCGCCTCCCAACCCGACCACGATCATCTGCTCGGACCCCGACATCCAGCGCATCTCTGCGAGCCTCGGCAACCAGGACGACCGCATCGAGAACAACTCGAACATCCCAGCCGGCCTGTTCCAGGGGGGCGACGGGAACGACACCCTTCTGGGCAGTCCGGCAAACGACGTGGAGATGCGAGGCGGCGCGGGCACCGACGTGATCGACGGGCGCGGCGGATCGGACGGCGTCAGCCCGACCGTGCTGAACGGCGACGCGGGCAACGACACCATGATCGGCGGTAGCGGGAATGACCGCCTGGCCGGCGGCGATGCCATCGACGTCGTCCTCGGCGGGAGCGGCGACGATGTCATGAACGGGAGCAACTTCCTCGTGGCGGGGGATGGCTTCGCCGACGACATCGACGGCGGTCCCGGCTCGGACAGCCTCCTGCTCACCCGCACCGAGGGGAACGACAGCCTGCGCGGTGGCCCGGATGCCGACATCGTGAACGCCGTTGGGTCGCCCGCCCCGCCCGTGCCCGGCCACTTCACGCTGGCCGATGGCGTGGCGAACGACGGCTTCGGCGCCCAGGCCGCCAACCTGCTCGAGATCGAGAGCGTGGCCGTCGAAGACCCCATCGACCCAGGCACCCAGACGCCGGTCGGGGCAACCGACGTGATCCGCGGCAACTCCGCCGCCAATCTCCTTGACTCCGCGGGCGGCGACGACGACGTGAACGGCCTGGCGGGCGCCGACCACCTCCGCGTGGGCGCCGGGGAGGACACCGTGGAGGCTCGCGATGGATTCGCCGACCGCATCGAGTGTGGCGATGGGAGCGACACCACCAGGGTCGATCAGCTCGACGTGCTCGTGGGTTGCGAGAACGTGACACGGACCTTCGTGACGCCCGTCGGCGGCTCGACGCAGCAGCCGTATCCGCTGCCCAGGGCTCCGCGCACGCTCGCCGAGTGCCGGACGGGCAGGAACGTGATCACGCTCGGCTCGGGCAACGACACGCTCAATGGGACGCCGGGGCCGGACCTGATCTTCGCGGGGGTGGGCAACGACGTGATCGACGCGCTCGCCGGCGACGACTGCATCGATCTGGGACCCGGCGAGGACCGCGGAGAGGGCGGTACGGGCAATGACCTCGTGGTCGGCGGCCTGGGCGTCGATCGCGCGAGCGGCTCGGCCGGGAACGATCGTCTGCGCGGCGGGGGCGGCAACGACCGCCTCCTGGGCGGCGCCGGCGCCGACAACCTGCTCGGCGGCACGGGCCGCGACCGCCTGAGCGGCGGCACCGGGGACGACCGCCTCCACGGCCAGGCCGCCTCCGACCGGATCTCCGGCTCGGGCGGCCGCGACCGCGTCAACGGCGGCGCTTCCGGCGACCGCATCTCCGGCGGTGCGGGTGCCGACTCGATCCGCGGCGACGCGGGCCGTGATCGCATCTCGGGAGGCGGCTCGCGCGACACGCTGCGCGGCAACTCGGGGGCCGACAGGATCTCCGCGCGGGACCGGCGCCGCGACCGGATCTCGTGCGGCTCCGGGCGCGACAGGGTGGTCGCCGACCGGATCGACAAGGTCGCTCGCGACTGCGAGCGCGTGCGGCGCCGCTAGACGCGACGAGCTCGGGCGTCGTCGTCACGGGCTGAGGCACCGCACGGCGGCCACCCTCGCATGCGGTCGACGAGCGCGAGGGGAGGTCGGACGCTCAGGCCGGAGCCTTGACCGGTCCGGCCACGACGCCGTCGTCGTGCAGCCGGCCGATCTCGGCCTCCGAGAGGCCCAGCAGGTCGCCCAGGATCTCCTCGGTGTGCTCGCCGAGCAGCGGTGCGCGCCGCACCGGCACGCGATCGACGGCGCCGAAGGCGAGCGGCGACCCGGGCATCAGGTACGTGCCTATCCCGGGCTGCTCGAGCTCCTCGAACATGGGGTTCTCGGTCGAGCAGCGCGGATCCTCGTCGACCAGTTGCATGAACGTCTGGTAGGGCCCCCAGCAGACGTCGTGCTCCTCGAAGATCTCGCGGATCTCCTCGACGGTGCGCGCGCTCGTCCACGGCTTCAGCATCGCGCCGATCACCTCGCGCGCCACGAAGCGGTCGGCCTCCTTGGTGAGGTCGACCTTCATCATCTCCTCCAGCGCCTCGAACGCCTTGTGCAGCCCGGTCGCCTCGACGAGGTTCTTCCACTGGCGCAGCGTGAGCGCCACGATCATGATCCGCCGCCCCTCCTTCGTGATGAAGTCGCGGCCGAACGCACCGAAGAGGTAGTTGCCGTCCTTCTCGCGCGGCCGGCGCAGCACCTGCGCCTCCGCGATCTTGCCGAGGTTTCCGACCATCGCGAACGCCACGTCGGAGAGCGCGACCTGCACCCGCTGCCCTTCGCCGGTGTTGCGCCTGTGGCGCTCGGCGGCGAGCAGCCCGGCTGCCGCGAGCGTGCCGGTGATCGCGTCCCACGCGGGCAGCAGGTGGTTGAACGGCACCGAGACGTGCCGCGGCCCGGTGGCCCACGGGAAGCCGGTGGAGGGGTTCACCGTGTAGTCCACGGCGTTGCTCCCGTCGTGATTGCCCACGATGCTCACCATCACGAGGTCCTCGCGCCGCTTCGAGAGCTCGTCGTAGCTGAGCCATCCGCGCGCCGGGAAGTTCGTCAGGAAGAGGCCTGCGTCGGGCTCGGGCGAGCCGATCAGCTCGCCGAGCAGCTCCCGGCCGCGCGGCGAGCGCAGGTCGACCTGGATCGATCGCTTCCCCTTGTTGAGCCCGGCCCAGAAGAGGCTCTCGTCGTCCGCGTTCACCGGCCAGCGGTGGCGGTCGAGCCCGCCGCCGATCTGGTCGAACCGGATCACGTCGGCGCCGAGCTGCGCCAGCGTCATGCCGCCCAGCGGAGCCGCGACGAATGCCGATCCCTCGACGACCCGCATGCCGCCGAGAATGCCTTGCGGCTCGTTCATGCCATCACCCCCAAGAAGCGCCAGTCGAGCACTGGCTTGCCCTCGCCGTCGCGCTCCGCCGTTGTGACCGCGCGCAGGTCTACGAGTCCACCGCTCTCGAGCGGGTGGACGGCCTCCACGGTCAGCTCGGTCGAGAGCACATCGCCCTCGAACACCGGCCCGGTGTGCTCGCACGAGCGCCACGCCAGGATCGTGACCAGATTCGGCAGCGCGCGGGTCGTCTGCGCAG
>JAPSGP010000374.1 GCA_031177445.1 Acidimicrobiia bacterium | reverse complement strand
CCGACAGCGTCGGGCAACGACTCGGGCTCGACGAAGTGTTCGCCGAGGTCTTGCCCGAGGACAAGGACAAGGCGGTGGCGGAGCTCCAGAGCCGAGGGCTCCACGTCGCCGACCATGGCGACGGCGTGAACGATGCACCGGCGCTCGCTCGGGCCGACGTGGGGATCGCGATCGGCGCCGGCACCGACGTGGCCATCGAGTCCGCCGGCGTCGTGCTTGCGTCCTCCGATCCGCGCGGCGTGCTCGGGGTGATCCGCCTGTCGCAGGCGAGCTACACGAAGATGATCCAGAACCTGGCTTGGGGAGCCGGTTACAACATCTTCGCCATCCCTCTTGCCGCGGGTGTGCTGGCGTGGGCCGGCTTCATGCTCTCGCCGGCTGTCGGCGCGATCCTCATGAGCGCGTCGACGGTCGTCGTGGCGCTCAACGCCCAGCTCCTGCGGCGGGTCGATCTACGACCCCAGGTGATCGAGGCGCCGGTGGCAGCGAACGATCGGGTGCCAGCGGGCGTCTAAAGCGCGGACTCGTCGACGCGAGTACGGTCGGCCGCACGCGGCAGGGGGCGGGCATGGGGGCACAGGTCGCACTGGTACGCAAGACGATGATCGCCGTGAGTGTGTCGTTCGCGGTGGTTGCGTTCCTCGCGCTCCCTGCCGTCGGGCAGGAGCATCACCCGGAGGGGATCCTTCCCCCTGGTGAGTGGACCGAAGAAGAGAAGGCATACCTCCACGACCTGGTCGAGCGGACCGAGGCCGCCCTTCCGGCGTTCGAGGACACCGCCACGATCCAAGAACTCGGCTTCGAGGACTTCGGCGCCACTGCGCCCGGCGGGTACGACCACTGGATCAACTGGGGCTGGGTCGACGACGCTCACCTCATCGATCCCGAGTTCCCCGAGTCGCTCGTGTTCCGTCGCACCTTCGACGGCGAGTACCGCCTCGAGGCCGCGATGTTCCTCGCCGACAGCGAGCACGACATGTCCAACCTGCCGGAGGACATCGCGTGGTTGCCGGGATGGCACAACCACGCCGACGTCTGCAAGGATGACAGCGGGCACTTCACCGGCCTCACCAGCAACGGCCAATGCTTCAGCGGGCACCCGTTCGACCGGCCGCCGATGACGCACGTCTGGATCGTCGACAACGAGTGCGGGCACCGCTTCGGGGAGATCGGTGTGAACGGTCTGGTCTGTGACGTCGAGCACGGACATGGGCACGATCCCGGGCACGATCCGGGGAACGATCCTGGGCACGATCCAGGCCACGATTCGAACCCGGGCCATCAGGGGGGAGCCGAAGGGAGTGATCACCGTGCGCCCCCGGCACCGGCCGTCCAGGCGAGTCCGCGCTTCACCGGCTGAGCGTCTCACCCACAAGCGGCTCGCTGCGCGCCGTCAAAGGCGATCGCAGCTCAGCCGGTTGACTGGGCCGGCCGGTTGAGTCCTGTCTCGTAGGCGAAGATCACGATTTGGATGCGGTCACGTAGCTCGAGCTTCATCAGGATCCGCTTGATGTGGCTCCGGATCGTGGATTCCTCGACGACGAGCTCGGCGGCGATCTCGCGATTCGAGAGCCCGCGCGCGATCAGCTCGAGGACCTCCCGCTCGCGTGGCGTGAGCGCTTCGAGCTTGTCCTGATCGGCGAGCGCGGGTGCGGGCTGCTGGGCCATGCGGTCGATCACCCGCCGGGTGACCGACGGCGAGAGCTGCGCGTCGCCGCGGGCGATCGTGTGCACCGCCGCGACCAGCTCCTCGGGTCGCGCGCGCTTGAGCAGGAACCCGGCGGCGCCGGCGCGCAAGGCGCCGAAGACGTAGTCGTCCTGCTCGAACGTCGTGAGGATGAGGACCCGTGCGCGTGGTGCGGTACGCGTCAGCTCGCGGGTCGCCGCGATACCGTCGAGATCGGGCATGCGAACGTCCATGAGCACAACGTCGGGGCCGAGCCGGCGGGCTCGCTCGACCGCCTCTCGCCCCGTCGCCGCCTCGCCGACGATCTCGATGTCGGGATCGCCCGAGAGCAGCTCGACCAAACCGGCGCGCATGAGATCGTCGTCGTCGGCGATCAGGACCCGCGTCAAGCGTGGTGCCCTTCGTAGGGCATCCGGGCACGGACGCGGAACGAGCCATTTGCGCGCGCGGCCTCGAACATGCCGCCGAGCAGGGTCGCGCGCTCGCGCATTCCGATCAGCCCGTGCCCGCCGTACGATCGCGGGGAGGCCTTGGTGGGTGCGGGGTTGCTGATCGTCAGCTCGAGATCCGTGGTGCCGAATCCGAGTACCACGCGCGCCGAGCCCGTGCCGTGCCGGGCGGCGTTCGTCAGCGCCTCCTGCAGGATCCGGAAGGCAGCCTGGTCGACGGCGCGCTCGAGCTGCCGAGGCTCGCCGTGCGTCGCGACTTTGACCTCGAGCCCCGCAGTGGCGTGGCGGGTGACGAGCGTGTCGAACGACGCGAGCCCGGGTGGTGTCTCAACGTCGCCGTTCGTGGAGTCACGATCGCGCAACGACCCGACGATCTCGTCGATCTCGCCGACCGTCTTGCGCGCCAGCTCTTCGATCGCCTCCAGCGCCGCCTGGGAGCGATCGGGATCTCGCCGCATCCGCGCCGCACCGGCTCGCACCGCGATCACGTTGATCGTGTGGCCAGCAGCATCGTGGAGGTCGCGGGCGATGCGGGCGCGCTCTTCGGCGGCGGCGAGGCGACGCTCATGCTCCGCGTCACGCTCGGTACGGCGCGCACGCTCCTTCAGCTCGCCGATGTGCTCGTGCTGGAGGCGGGTTCGTTCGCCCGCGAACCAGGCGACGGCCCAGGCGAGACCGGTGTGGAGCAGCTCGCTCCCGGGGAAGCCGCCGTCGCCGAGCGCGGTCGCGCCGAGGTAGACGAGGAACAGCGCGACGACCATCGCAGTGCTCCGGCGAGTCCACGGGTCCGTCTCGTCGCGGTTCGCCGCAAACAGGTAGAGCGCAACGGTGGGCCCGAGCGGGAGTCCGATCGAATACCCGAGCCCCGTTAGGAGCACGGTCGCAGATGCGGTGAGCACGAACACTGCGCCGGGCGCGCGGCGCCAGGCGACGAGCGGCACAGTCGAGCACGCGGTCAGCAACCCGCTGATCCAGCCGAGCTCTCCTGATCTCGGCTCCGAACCGCCGAAGTCGATGCCGTGCCTGAGCAGCGCCAGGGAGCCGGCGAGTGTCACTACCGCGGCCGCCACACCGGCCAGCGCGTCCCGGTCCAGCCGGCCGGCGAGTTCTCGATGCGCGGTCACCGCGTCCACAGCACGAGCGTAAGCGTCGTGAGCGGCGTTCGAGTCCCCCGCGCGGGGGATCCGTCTCCACGGATCGTGGAAGGGAAAGATCCCCTCAACGGGCGTTTCGATCCGCGGGCCCGCTCCGTACCGTGCCCGCAATGGAGCACGGTCCCCAGATGCACGGCGTGCTGTTCGGCGCGATCGCGCTGATCGCCCT